>DASSUE010000108.1:0-3695 GCA_035707305.1 Gemmatimonadales bacterium | reverse complement strand
GCCGCATCAGCGAGGTCATCGAGGCGACCCTGGAGGCGCATCAGGCCCGGCCGGTCACCAGCATCGACATCGTGCGCGCCGCCGACCGCGAGGCGCGTGAGCGCGCCGCCGCACTGTTGAGGTCATCGTGACGTCGTTCATCATCGGGCTCCTGTCCCTGATCGTCGTGCTGGGCGTCCTCGTGTTCGTGCACGAGGCCGGGCACTTCATCGCGGCCAAGTGGGCTGGCATCTACGTGCATCGCTTCTCTCTCGGTCTGGGAGCACCGATCCCGTGGCTGACCCGACGCCGGGGTGAAACCGAATACTCCATTTCGTGGCTGCCGCTGGGTGGCTACGTGAAGATGGCCAGCCGCGAGGAAGACGCAGCGGCCGCCATGCTCGAAGGCGGTGAGGCCACGGCCGGCGTGCCGCCCGATCGGGTGTTCGAGGCGAAGCCCGTCTGGAAGCGGATGGTGGTCATCCTGGCCGGTGTGGCGATGAACGCGGTGCTCGCGTGGGTGGTCTACGTCGGCCTGGCGTACAAGAACGGGCGGCAAGTCAACCTCGTCACGACCGTCGGCGGGGTAGACACTACGGGCCTGCCGGCCGGTGCCGCGGCATTGCGCTCGCTCCCGACCGGGGTGCGCATCGCGGCGATCGATGGCAAGCCGGTGACGACCTGGAACGAGATCGAAGCCGGGATTCTGAACGCACCGGACGATCGGATCACGCTTCGGCTGGCCGACGGCTCCGAGGTGAAGCTCGACATCCATCCCGATGCGCTCACCGAACGGGCGCAAGTGATCCAGGCGCTCCGGCCGCTGATTCCGGCCGTGGTCGATTCAGCGATGGCCGGCGGCCCGGCGGCCCGCGCCGGCTTCCGATCCCGCGACTCGATCGTCAGCGTCGCCGGTGTGCCTATCCGGCAGTGGCGAGAGCTGCAGCAGGTGGTCGACGCGCGGCCCGGCCAGCGGGTGGCGGTGACGCTGATTCGCGAGGGCCGGGCGCTGGACTTCGAGCTTACGCTGGACAGCGCAAAGGTCCGCGGCAGCAACGGCGTCAGGACGGTCGGCCGGATCGGGGTGTACGTGGACATTCCGGTGCGACAAGAGCCGCTGTCATTCCGCGAGGCCGTTGCCGCGGGCACCGAATCCACCGGTATTGCGGCCACTCAGATCGTGCGGACCGTGCGTGGCCTGTTCAGCGGCCGGGTGTCCACCCGCGAGGTGGGCGGCCCCATCTTGATCGGTCAGATGGCCGGCCAGCAGGCGCAGCTGGGGTTCGACGAGTTTCTGAGCTTCATGGCGTTCATCTCGATCAACCTGGCCGTGCTCAACCTGCTCCCGATCCCGGTGCTGGACGGGGGCCAGTTCCTCCTGCTCCTGGCCGAGGGGGTGCTCCGCCGGCCGCTCCCGCTCAAGCTCCGGGAGCGGCTCACCGCGTTGGGCCTGGTTTTCGTCGTACTGCTGATGGTGCTGGCGTTCTCAAATGACATTCGGAGACTGCTTGGGGGGTAGCGGCCTACTTTACCCCCCTGTCTAACCCATGTATCTTTCCGCGCTTACACAAGACCTGGCCATAAGTACCTAAGGACCCAGAGAAATGCCTTTCGACAAGCAGGCCGTCGTCACCAAGCATCGGCAGAGTGAAGCCGACACCGGCTCCACCCGGGTGCAGGTGGCACTGCTCACCGAGCGGATCAACTCGCTCACTGACCATTTTCGCACCCACCCCAAAGACCATCACGGCCGGCGGGGATTGCTCAAGATGGTGGGCACGCGTCGACGTCTCCTGCAGTACCTCAAGCGCAGCGACCTCACGGCGTATCGCGCGCTGATCGAGGAACTCGGTCTCCGGCACTAGCGGAAATGGGTCCCCGAGGGCGTCCCGAACGAGCACATCGGGGCGCCCTCGCTGCATTGGTGTGCTCTGAGGAAACAAGTCGTGACCGTACATCGGATCGAAACCGAGTTCGCCGGACGCCGGCTGGTCATTGAAACGGGCCGCCTGGCGAAGCAGGCCGCCGGATCAGCCCTGGTGCAGTTCGGCGATACCGTCGTGCTCGCCGCCGTCACCGTCTCACCCAACGTCAGCCCGCTCCCGTTCTTCCCTCTCACCGTCGAATACCGCGAGAAGACCTACGCCGCCGGCAAGATCCCGGGCGGCTTCCTCAAGCGCGAAGGGCGTCCGGCCGACAAGGAGATCCTGGCAAGCCGGCTGATCGACCGCGGCATTCGCCCCCTGTTCCCGGAAGGGTTCAAGAACGAGGTCCAGGTCTTCGCGACGGTCTTGTCGGCCGATCAGGAGAACGACGCCGACGTGCTCGGTGCCGTGGCGGTGTCCGTCGCGCTGGGCGTGTCGACCATTCCGTGGAACGGCCCGCTCGCGGCGGTTCGGGTCGGCAAAGTGGACGGCAAATGGATCCTTAACCCGACGTTTCAGCAGCTGGAGTTCTCCACCATCGACCTGGTGGTGTCGGGATCGGCGGACGCGATCTACATGGTCGAGGGCGGCTCGCTCGAAGTGAGCGAGGCCGAGATGCTCGAGGCGCTCAAGGTGGCGCAGAAGGGCATTCGCGACCTCATCGCCCTCGAGAAGCGGGTCATCGACGCGGCCGCGAAGCCCAGGATGGCCTGGGAGGCGGCGACCGGTGACCGGGGATTGGTCGCGCGGGTTCGCGAATTGGCGGAGACCGCGATGGCGAAGGCCATCAACGCGAAGGACAAGGCGGGTCGCACCAACGCCGTGAAGCAGCTCAAGCAGGAGGTGCTCGAGCAGCTCGCCGCCGAATTCCCCGAGCGGCTCAAGGACATCGCGACCGAGCTCGAAGACATCGAGTACCGGGTCATGCGGGCCCAGGTACTCGAAAAGGGCGAGCGGGTGGACGGGCGCGATCTCGACACCATTCGCCCCATTACCATCGAGGTCGGCGTCCTTCCCCGAACCCACGGTTCGTCGCTCTTCCAGCGGGGTGAGACGCAATCGCTCACGGCGGTCACGCTGGGCACGGCCGACGACGAGCAGCGCATCGACAGCATCGACGTGGCGGGTGAGACGACCAAGTCATTCATGCTGCACTACAACTTCCCCCCCTATTCGACCGGCGAAGTCAAGATGATGCGCGGCACCAGCCGCCGTGAGATCGGGCATGGCGCGCTGGCGGAGCGCGCTCTCCAGCCGCTCCTGCCCAACTACGAGAACTTCCCCTACACGCTCCGCGTCGTCTCGGAGATCCTCGAGTCCAACGGCTCGTCCTCGATGGCAACGGTCTGCGCGGGGTCACTGGCGCTGATGGACGCCGGTGTGCCGATGCAGGCCCCGTGCGCCGGCGTCGCAATGGGGCTCATCAAGGAAGGCGACAAAGTCGCGGTCCTCACCGACATCCTGGGGTCGGAGGACGCGCTGGGGGACATGGACTTCAAGGTCGCGGGGACCCCGCGCGGGATCACCTCGATCCAGATGGACATCAAGATCGCGGGCCTCACGCTCGACATCATGAAGGAAGCGCTGGAGCGCGCCCGGAAGGGGCGGCTTCACATCCTGGGCGAGATGGAGAAGGCGCTGCCCCGGCCGCGGGCGGAGCTGTCCCCGTGGGCGCCGCGGATCATCACGCTGCAGATCAAGCCGGACAAGATCGGCGACGTGATCGGGCCCAAGGGGAAGACCATTCGCGGCATCCAGGATGCCACCGGCGCCAAGATCAACGTGGATGAC
>DASSUE010000107.1:0-3853 GCA_035707305.1 Gemmatimonadales bacterium | reverse complement strand
CAGCTCGAAGAGCTCGAGCAGCTCGTCGATCCGCCGCTCGACGGCCGCGTCCTGCTGACCATAGAGCGCCGCGGCGAAACGAAGGAACTCCACCCCGGTCAGCTTGTCGTACACGAAGGGCCGGTCGGGGATGTAGCCGAGGCGCGCCTTCGCGACCAGCGGCTGAGATCCCAGGTCGATGCCGGCGATCTCGATCCGCCCGGCGGTGGGCAGGATGATCCCAGCGATCATGCGAAGCGTCGTCGTCTTGCCAGCGCCGTTGGGTCCCAGAAAGCCGAACAGCTCCCCTCGCTCCACGTGGAGGTTGATGGAGTCCACCGCCGTGAACCGCCCGTAGCGCTTGGTGAGTCCGGTCAGGCTGATCACGCCCGCCTCCGATCAACGATTGCCGACACCAGCGCGCGTTCCTCCTCCCGATCCACCACGATGCGTAACCGGCCGGGCGCTGGCCCGGCTGGCGGAAAGGTCTCGACCAGCAGTTCCGCCGCCGCCTCCGGTCCGAGCTGGCCGGCCCCGGCCCCGACGAGCGGCGCAGCGATCGACGCGAGGCCCCAGTCGGCCGCGCGCTGCCAGGCGGAGACGAGAGCGCGCCGGACCACGTCGGGCCCCGGTTCCGCGGAGCGATCCCGGATCACAACGTGCAGCACCAGTGGCGTCGCGAGATCACCGGCCGCCGTCACCACCGCCGCGCCCGCTGCCAGGGGCGCGGACACTCGCCGCTGGGCCGCGAAACGGTCACCCGCCTGCCGATCCAGCGCGGCCATGGCTGGTGTGAGCGGCTCTAGCAGTTCGTCGGCCGGACGAACGATGGCGTCGGCCTGAACCAAGGCGAGGTCGTCGACCACCACGTCGATCACTGGCCCGCGAGCTCGCGCGCGAGGCGGCGGGAGCGCCGGAGAGCGCTGTCCGAACCATCTCCGGGGGGACCGAAGACTTCGTCGGGCGCGCGGTACCGGCCACGGTGACGCCGGTGCCGAGCTCGTGGCATGTGGGCTCCGAGTACGGTGCGGAACGACCAATATACCGAACGACCGGCCGCCCTGCCGGACGGCCGTCCCGATGAAGTGTCCCATTGAACCGCGCCCCGCGCCGCCGGTAGCTTTCCGGGCTTATGGCTCAGGAATTCCTGGTTGTTCGCGGGGCGCGCGAGCACAATCTCAAGGACATTTCGGTCGCAATTCCGCGGAACCGGCTGACGGTCGTGACCGGGCTTTCCGGCTCCGGGAAATCCTCGCTCGCGTTTGACACGATCTACGCTGAAGGCCAGCGGCGCTACGTCGAATCGTTATCGACCTACGCCCGCCAGTTCTTGGGGTTGATGGAAAAGCCGGACGTGGACGCCATCGAAGGTCTATCGCCCGCGATCTCCATCGAGCAGAAGTCGACCGGCCAAAACCCGCGCTCCACGGTCGGCACGGTCACTGAGATCTACGACTATCTCCGTCTCCTGTGGGCGCGCGTCGGCGTTCCGCATTGCCCCAATGACGGGAGTCCCGTCGCCCGCCAGAGCGCTTCACAGATCACCGACAGCGTGCTCGAATGGCCCGCCGAGACCAGAATCGAGGTCCTGGCGCCTTTGGTGCGCGGGCGGAAGGGCGAGTTTCGCGACCTGCTCGACGACGTGCGGCGTCGCGGGTTCGTCCGCGCGCGGGTCGACGGCACCACCTATGACCTGGGCGAAGTGCCGGGTCTGAATCGCCGTCAGAACCATGACATCGCGATAGTGGTGGACCGCCTCGTGGTCCGCCCGGCCGATCGGAGCCGGCTCAACGATTCGATCGAAACTGCCCTCAAGCTCGCCGATGGCGTCGTGGAGATCCTGCGGCACGACGGGCAGCCGTCCGCGCGCCCATCGGCCCACCTGTTCTCCGAGCGATTCGCGTGTCCCGTCTGCGGCCTTTCGCTCCCGGAGCTCGAGCCGCGCCAGTTCTCGTTCAATTCCCCGTTCGGCGCCTGCCCCGATTGCCACGGGGTGGGAACGCGGCGCGAAGTGAACGCCGAGCTCGTGCTCGGCGATCCCAGCATCTCGATACTCGAAGGGGTCATCCTTCCTTGGGGCGAGCCGTCGGGCTATCTGCGGAAAGTCGTGCTCCCCACGCTCGCTCGCACGTTCCGCTTCGATCTCAACGCGCCATGGGGCCAGCTCGACCTCGAGGCCCGACAGGCGATCCTGCACGGCGCGCCCGGCCGGCTGCGATTCGCGGTTTCCGGCGCGCGAGGCAACGGGGGTCGCGAGTTCGAGAGTGAATGGGAAGGTGTCCTGCGCAATGTTGAGCGCCGCTACCGCGAATCCGCCAGCGACGCGGTGCGGGACCAGCTCGAGGAGTACATGATCGAGCAGCCGTGCCAGACCTGCGGCGGGCGGCGGCTCAAGCGGGAAAGTCTGTCCGTGCTGGTCCACAACCGGAGCATCGGCGAGGTAGTAGAGCTCCCGGTCAATCGGGCCGTGGAGTTCTTCGACAGTGTGCCCCTCCGGCAGTCGGGGCGGGATGGGGTGGATCCCGAGATCGCCGGACCAATCCTCAAAGAAGTGGGCGACCGCCTCCACTTTCTCCGGGATGTCGGCCTGGAGTACCTCACCCTCGGCCGCGCCGCCACATCGCTCTCCGGCGGCGAAACCCAGCGGATCCGGCTCGCGACCCAGATCGGCTCACGGCTCGTGGGCGTGCTGTACATCCTGGACGAGCCGAGTATCGGCCTGCACCAGCGCGACAACGAACGGCTGCTGGGGACGCTGCGGGGCCTCCGCGACCTCGGCAACACCGTGATCGTGGTCGAGCACGATGAGGACACCATCCGCGCCGCGGACCACGTGATCGACCTCGGCCCGCGGGCCGGCCGCTTTGGCGGTGAGGTGGTGGTGGAAGGCGAGCTCGCGGACGTGCTGCGGCACGCGACCTCGCTCACCGCCCGATACCTGCGCGGCGAGCTGCGGGTTCCCGTGCCTCGTGCGCGTCGGCTCGCGGATCCCAAGCGGCGGCTCAAGCTGGTGGGCGCTCGAGAGAACAACCTCAAGGACGTGACGTTTGAGCTGCCCCTGGGACTGTTCGTCGCGGTGACCGGCGTCTCCGGCTCGGGCAAGAGCACGCTGGTGACGGACATCCTGTACCGAGCGCTGGCCCGCCACTTCTATCGCGCCAAGGTCGTCCCGGGCGCACACACCCGCCTCGAAGGCCTGGACCAGATCGACAAGGTCATCGACATCGACCAGAGCCCGATCGGTCGGACCCCGCGATCGAATCCCGCCACCTACACCGGCCTGTTCACTCCTATCCGCGAGCTGTTCACCGCGCTCCCCGAGGCCAAGATGCGGGGCTACGGCCCTGGCCGCTTTTCATTCAACGTGAAGGGGGGGCGATGTGAAGCCTGTCAGGGCGATGGGCTGGTCAAGATCGAGATGCACTTCCTGCCCGACGTGTACGTGCCGTGCGAGGTGTGCAAGGCGCGGCGCTACAACCGCGAAACCCTGGAGGTGCGGTACAAGGGCCGGAGCATCGCGGACGTCCTCGACCTCACCGTTGCGGACGCACTCGACTTCTTCTCCGCCCAACGACGCATCGCAGAGAAGCTCGAGCTCCTGAACGACGTGGGGCTCGGTTACATCCATCTGGGCCAGTCGGCGACCACGCTGTCCGGCGGCGAAGCCCAGCGGGTGAAGCTCGCCACCGAGCTCGCCAAGCGCGACACGGGACGAACGCTCTACATCTTGGATGAGCCCACCACCGGGCTCCATTTCGAGGACGTGCGTCTGCTGCTGGAGGTGCTGCACCGTCTGGTTGACAAGGGCAACACGGTGCTGGTGATCGAGCACAATCTGGACGTGATCAAGACCGCCGACTGGATCGTCGACCTC
>DASSUE010000106.1:0-9823 GCA_035707305.1 Gemmatimonadales bacterium | reverse complement strand
CGCGCGCCCCGCCGGTGCTCGGCGATGCCTCGCAGCTCGTCCAGCGATCCGATGTCGACCAGGCGAGGCGGCTGGGCCAGTCGGAACCTCATCATGGGGATCAAGCTGTGCCCGCCGGCGAGGACCTTGGTACCGTCCTGTCCGGCCAGCGCAGCGAGCGCTTCCTTGAGCGACCCCGCCCGCACATACTGGAATTCGGCCGGAATCATCGCGCCACCCCCGTTCCGTTTCCACCCGTTCCCGCCTGCTCCTGCTCCTTCCCGCCTGCCTTCGCCTGCTGGATGGCAGCCCAGACCCGTGCCGGTGTGAGCGGCTTGTCGATGTGGCGAATGCCGAACGGTGCGAGCGCATCGCACACCGCGCTTACCAAGACCGCAGCGGCGGGGATCGTGCCCGCCTCGCCGATTCCCTTGACGCCGAGCGGGTTCACTGGGGAGGGAGTGGTGGTGAACGCTGTCTCGATCCGCGGCATCTGGCTCGCCCGCGGCACCGCGTAATCCATCATCGTGCCGGAGAGCAGCTGGCCGTCCTCGTCGTACACGACCATTTCCTGCAGCGCTTCGCCGAGCCCCTGGATCACGCCGCCGTGAATCTGGCCCTCCACGATCATCGGATTGATGTGCGGGCCGCAGTCGTCCACGCACAGGTAGCGCAGGATCTTCACCTCGCCGGTGTCCGGGTTGACATCGACCGTGCAGATGTGGGTCCCGAACGGATACACGAAGTTGCTGGGATCGAAGAACGCTGCGGCCTCGAGGCCCGGCTCCACGCCCGGCGGCATGTTCCAGGCGAGGTTCGCCATCATCGCGACCTCCGCGAAGTTCTTGCCCTCGCCCGGCGCGCCGCGCACCGAGAACTTGCCGTCGTTCCAGTGGATGTCGGCCTCGTTGGCCTCCATCAGATGGGCCGCGATCTTCTTCGCCTTCTCCTTCACCCGCTGGGCCGCCACCTTGACGGCCGAACCGCACACCGCGGTGGTTCGGCTTCCGTAGGTACCCCAGCCCTGCGGTGTGGTCTCGGTGTCGCCGGCCACGATCTCGACGTTCTCCACTGGATAGCCGAACTCGTCGGCGACTATCTGGGCGAAGGTAGTCTCCTCCCCCTGCCCATGCGGCTTCCCTCCGATGTAGACGCGCACCACGCCGGTGGGATACACCCGCACGATCGCGGAGTCGTACTGCCCGCCGCCCAGCCCGACCGCGCCCGCCACCTGAGAAGGCCCGGAACCACAGATCTCGACGTACGAGACGAGTCCTGCGCCAAGGTAGCGGCCCTGCTTCCGCGCGTCGGCCTGCTCCTGGCGGAACCGCCTCACGTCGAACAGCGACAGGGCCTTGTCGAGCGCGCCGGCGTAGTTTCCCGAGTCGTAAGTGAGGCCCGTGGCCACGGTGTAGGGAAACTTGTCTGCCGGGATGAAGTTCTTGCGCCGAAGCTCGACCGGATCCATCCCGATCTCGCGAGCGAAGAGATCCATCAATCGCTCCAGCAGGTACGTCGCCTCGGGACGGCCGGCGCCACGGTACGCGTCGACCGGCGTGCCGTTGGTGTACACGCCCCGGATGGTGCCGTGGATGTTCGGGATCGTGTACGGGCCCGAATAGATGAGCCCGTGGAGGATCGTGGGAATCCCCGGCCCGACGGTCGAGGCATAGGCCCCCAGCCCTGCGTAGACCGTGGTTCGGAGGCCGGTGATCCTCCCATCCCGGGTACCGCACATCTCCACGTATTCAACATGATCGCGGCCGTGAATCGTGGCCTTGTAGTTCTCCGATCGGTCCTCGGTCCATTTCACCGGCCGGCCCAAGTCCATGGCGGCGAGGGCAACCAGCGCCTCGTCGGCGTACACGGGGATCTTGCTGCCGAAGCCGCCTCCCACCTCGGGGGCGATGATGCGGATGCGGTGCTCGGGAAGCTTGAGCATCACCGAGCAGATGAACCGATGGATGTGCGGGTTCTGGCTCGTCGCCCACAACGTGAGCTGTCCAGTACCGCGGTTGTAGGTCGCGACCGCCGCCCGCGGCTCCATCGCGGTGGGTGCCAGGCGATTCTGCACGATGCGCTGGCTGATCTTGACCTCGGCCTCGCTGAACGCCTTGTCGGTGTCACCCCCGGCGACGACCCAGGTAAAGGCCACGTTCTTCGCCACCTCATCATGGACCTGGGGCGCGCCGGACTGCGTCATCTTTTCGGGGTCCACGCCGGCCGGGAGCGGGTCGAAGTCCACTTCGATGAGATCGAGCGCATCGCGCGCGGCCGCGCGCGATTCGGCGACGACCATCGCGACGCCGTCGCCGACGTATCGCACCTTGTCGAAGGCGAGCTGAGGGTGCGGTGGGGTTTTGAGGTCGGAGTTCGGGATGTTCCAGGCGCACGGGACCGGCACGAGACGGTCCTTGACGTCATTGCCCGTGTAGACGGCGAGCACCCCGGGCGCCGCTTTGGCGGCGGACGTGTCGATCCGCGTGATCTTCGCGTGCGCGTACGGACTCCGGAGTAAGGCCGCGTACACGAGGCCGGCCAGCTTTACGTCGTCGGTGTACGTCGCAGTGCCCGTGAGCAGCCGCGGGTCTTCGCGGCGCTTGATGCCCGAGCCGAAGAGAGTCGTCGCCATGGTCGTCTCCTCAGACGCCTACGCCCGCCGGCTGGGTAGCCGCACGGGCGGTCGGCCGGTCAGCGGACGTTGCAGCGGCCTCGGAGGCGCGTATCGCCTCGGCGGCAGAGCGGACCGATGCGACGATGTTCTGATACCCGGTGCAGCGGCACATGTTGCCCTCGATACCGTGGCGGATTTGTTCCTCGGTCGGGTCGGGATTGGAGGTCAGGAGGTCGATCGCAGTCATGATCATGCCCGGGGTGCAGAAGCCGCATTGGAGCCCATGCTTTTCCCAGAAGGCCTGCTGGATCGGATGCAGCCGCTCGGCGGTCCCGATCCCCTCGATGGTGGTGATCTGGCGGCCCTCGGCCTGCACGGCCAGCACCGTACAGCTCTTCACTGCATGCCCGTCGATGAGCACGGTACATGCGCCGCACTGGCTAGTGTCACACCCGATGTGGGTGCCGGTGAGATTGAGATCGTCCCGGAGTGCGTGCACGAGGAGCGTTCGGGGCTCCGCGAGGATCGTGTGGGAGGATCCATTGACGGTCAGGGTGACGGAGCGCTTCATGCAGCCGACTCCTTACATGCAGTGCGGGGTGACGAGAGGATGTCTAGCGTACCCGCCGTGATCGCCGTGGTCAAGCTGGCCGCTTGACCACGGTATGCGCCGTGCTGTAAACTGTTGCTCCCCTTCCCGCTTCAACCGCGTTATCGCCGCTCGATGGGGTGTAGCTCAACAGGCAGAGCGCCCGGCTGTTAACCGGGAGGTTGCTGGTTCGATTCCAGCCGCCCCAGTTTCCCCGGCCCCGCTACAACTCCTCGTACGCGGCCAGCGTCAGAAACTCCGGGAATTCTTCCGCGGCCACCAAGCCGTCCAACAGGTGTGCCGCGCGCGCTAGCCGTTCGGGATCGGGGTGCGAGGGCCGGAGCGCCTCGGTTTCGCTCGCTATCAACCCGCGGACCAGCTCGCGGGTCACCAGCGTGCCTTCCGCCGTCCGAACGGCGTGACGAATCCACTGCCACAATTGCGATCGCGCGATCTCCGCCGTGGCCGCGTCTTCCATCAGGTTGTTGATCGCCACCGCGCCCGAGCCGGCCAGCCAGGCCGCCAGGTATTGGATGGCGACGTTGACGTTGCCCTTGACGCCGTGATCGGTCACCCGCCCGCCCGGGACGGTCACGTCCAGAAGCTCTCCGGGATCGACCCTGACGTCCGGCCGGTGATTCTTCTGATGGGGCGCCCGGCCGAGTGCTTCGTTGAACACGGCTGACACCACTGGCACCAGATCCGGATGGGCCACCCAGGCCCCGTCAAACCCCTCCCGGGCTTCCCGGGCCTTGTCCGCTTGTACCCGCGCGAAGGCCGTGGCATTCACCGCCGGATCCTTCCGGCTGGGAACGAACGCCGCCATGCCGCCGATCGCGTGGGCGCCACGCCGGTGGCAGGTCGCTACGAGCAATCGGGCGTAGGCCTGCATGAACGGCACCGCCATGGTCACCTCGGCCCGGTCTGGAAGGACGAACTCGGGGCGCTCGTGGAAGCACTTGATGATGCTGAAGAGGTAGTCCCATCGGCCGGCGTTAAGTCCGGCCGCGTGTTCTCTCAGCTCATAGAGAATCTCGTCCATCTCGAATGCGGCCAGCACCGTTTCTATCAACACCGTGGCGCGGACGGACCCCCGTGGCACGCCGAGGGCCGCCTGGGCGTGCACGAACACGTCGTTCCAGAGCCGCGCCTCGAGGTGACTCTCCAGCTTGGGGAGGTAGAAGTACGGGCCGCTGCCCCGCGCCAGCAACTCGTGCGCGTTGTGAAAGAAGTAGAGCCCGAAGTCCACCAGGCTTGCCGACACCGGGTGTCCATCCAGATGCAAGTGCTTTTCCTCGAGATGCCACCCCCGCGGCCGCACCACGAGCGTGGCGAGATCCTGCTGGAGCTCGTAGCGCCGCCCGTCGGGGCTGGTAAACACGAGTGCGCGCCGCACGGCCTCGATGCAGTTGATCTGCCCGGTCACGACATTGGTCCACGGGGGCGACAGCGCGTCCTCGAAGTCGGCCATGAACACGCGGGCCCCGGAGTTGAGCGCGTTGATCATCATCTTGCGCTCGACCGGACCGGTGATCTCCACCCGGCGGTCGGTCAGATCTGCTGGCGAAGGCGCGACCTGCCAGGCCGAGCCGCGAATGCCGGCCGTATCCGGCAGGAGCCCGGGCAGCTCTCCGGCGTCGAGGCGGCGGCGAACAGTCCGGCGTCGGTCCAGCAGCGCCCGTCGCTTGGGCTCGAAGCGGCGAAGCAACTCCGCCAGAAAATCGAGGGCCGGCCGGGTGAGCACCCGATCCATTCCGGAGACCGGACTGCCCATGCACTCCACGCCCGACTCACCCATGCATGTCAGTCTCCGGTAGGTGGTGCGGCCTCGAATCTACCGCGATGGATGAACGGCCGTGGCCACCCGGCCGCACGCCTAGATTGCGCCCGAACCATGGCCGAGTGTGAGCCCGATGGCGGAGCAGATGAAAGTGGCGGTGATTGGACTGGGCGCGATGGGCGCCCCGATGGCGCGCCTGCTGGTGAGCGCGGGATTTCGGGTGGCGGTCTGGAATCGAACTCCGGCGCGCGCCCGTGACATCCCCGGCGCCCGCGCCGCTGTTACGCCAGGCGATGCATCGGCTGAGGCCGACGTCGCTATCACCATGCTGGCCGACGATCGCGCGGTTGTGGACGTGGTGTTCGGTGAGTCCGGCGTGCTGGCGTCCCTCCGGCCCGGAGCGTGCCATGTCGCGATGAGCACCATCTCGGTTGCGCTCTCTCGACGGTTGGCGGCCGCGCACGAAGCAGCCGGGCAGCGCTACGTGGCGGCGCCCGTGTTCGGTCGCCCCGATGCCGTGGCAGCCAAACAGCTCTGGATCGCCGCCGGGGGCGCCGATGTCGACCTCGAGCAGGTCGCGCCGGTCCTTGCCGCCGTGGGACAAAGTGTGTTCCGGGTGGGCGACGCGCCCCAGGCCAGCCTCGCCAAGCTGCTCGGCAACTTTCTCATCGCGTCCAGTATCGAGATGCTCGGCGAAGCCCTCGCCACCGCCGAGAAGGCGGGCATCGAGCCCCACCGCCTGCTCGATTTGCTCACCGGCACCCTGTTCGGCGCTCCCGTGATCAAGCGTTACGGCCAGATGGTCGCCGCTACCTCGTTCGAGCCGGCCGGATTCCGCCTCTCGCTCGGCCTCAAGGACGTGCGGTTGGTGCTCGAGGCGGGCGAGGAGCTGCGCTCACCGCTGCCGCTGGCGAGCCTGGTGCGCGAACGGCTGCTCACGGCGCTCGCGCGAGATCGCGAACACTACGACTGGTCCGGGTTGGCATCGGTCATCCGCGAGGAGGCCGGCCTCCCTCCCACGAGACCGACGATGTCCTCGGGACGACGGAGCCAGTAGTCCGGTTCCGCCTGTTCCAGATGGTCGCGCGCGAACGGCCCCCAGAGGACGGCGGCGGTTCGCACGCCCGCCGCGCGTCCCGACCGCATATCGTGAATGCTGTCCCCGATGTACACCGTCGTGCCCGGGTCGGCGCCGAGCAGCAGGACCGCGCGTTCCACCGGCTCCGGATGCGGCTTGGGGTTCTCGACGTCGTCGGCACAGACCATGACATCGATGAGCTGGTCGAGGCCGACGAGCTGGAGGCCGCGAATGGCTCCCTGCTGATTCTTGCTGGTGACGAGTCCCGTCTGCGCGCCTCTCGCCTTGACCTCGCGAATGGCGTCGAGCACGCCGGGGTAGATCGTCACCATCCGGTCATGATTCGCGAGGTTGTACTCGCGGTATGTGGCAATCAGCGCTTCGAGTCGCTCGGGGTCGTCTTGCCACTCCGCAAACTGCACCCGAAGCGGAGTGCCGATGCCCCGCAGCCAGGCCTCGTCCGACCGGGCGGGGATGCCGTGCTCGGCCAGCGTGTGGTGATAGCTGTCGAGGATGAGCCGGACCGAATCGATCAGGGTGCCATCGAGGTCGAACAGGACGGTACGCAGGGCTGACATGGCGGGAACGTAGCCCCGCCCAGGAACAAAATCACTCCGGTGACGCGGGCCTCGAGCACCGCGGGAATCGGGATCGCGGCGGGCAACCGAATCAGCGACCGGAGCAGCTCGGCGTCGGGCGAGGTGAGCAGGCGGACCAGCTCCCGCGCTTCCCCCGCGGTGTGGCCGCCGGCCACGAAGCCGATCGCGCGTTGGATCTGGATCAAGCGGTCGGCCTGGCGATCACGCGCTGCCGCGCGCGCAAGCGCGTCCAGGCGGCCGAGCAACGCACGGGCCGCCGGCGACGGGGCCGACGCTTCCCAGACCGCTCGGCGGATGGTTCGTATCCGTTCCCGAACCAGCCGGCCAAGGCGCACCAGCGCCTCACGGCAGGCGGATCCCTCCACCGGCACGGGCGGGGCGCCCTCGGCGATCTCCAGGCGACGCGCCAGCACCGGCGGTGCATTCACCCAGCCTGCTTGCGCGTCCCACCACAGCACCTCGGCGCTGATCGGGGGGCCGTCATCCCGCCACGAGTGAACCGTAAAGCCCGCGAGCAACCCTGGGGGGTCCGCCGCCACGGCGGCGACGCCGCGCATGCCTGCCGCTTCCAGGAACCGCTCGGCGATCGCCACCCGCCAGGGCCAGCACCCGTCGCTGCGGCCGAGCCCGAGGATGCGCGGGAGGCGTCCCTTGCTGAGCAGCACCTCTGCCTGCCCCAGCCGTTGCTCGATGGCGGCGGGTGGCTCGAATCGAACGACCTCGACCCAAGGATGGTGCGAGCCCGCGCGCACGATGCGGCCGCGGCGCTGCTCCAGCCGCATGGGCGTCCACGGCAGGTCGTAGTGGATCACGCGTTGTGCACCCTGCAAGTCCAATCCCTCGGCGGCGACGTCGGTGGCGACGAGATGGATCGGCCTCCAGGGCAGCTCGGACCGGCGCTGCGTTGCCTCGCCGCCGGCGCTGAACCAGGCCAGCACGTCGCGCCGCGGAGCGGGAAGCCTGCCGATTCCCGCCCGCTCGCCAGTGCACCACGCAACCCGGTCGAGCCGGTCGCGAAGCCAGCGGACCGTATCGCGTGAGGTAGTGAACACGACGGAGCGGCGGCCGTCGGCGAGCAACGTCCGTAGCCGAACCAGCTTGGCGTCGTCGCTCTGCGCATCGCGCTCCGCATCGGCAACGAGGGCATCGAGCCGGGGGAGGTCGTCCGTAACCAGGTCGACGGGCGCGGTCGTGTCCGGAAGCAGCTCCCACATCAACAACTGATCGCTCAGCCCGCCGGTAAACGTGAGAAGCGCCTGCCGCGTTGGCCGCCGGCCGGCCGACGCCGCGTCGCGGGCGTGAAGCAAGAGACGGCGGTAGCGGCGGAGCGAGCCCGCCAGCGCTTCCCCGCTCGAAGCGGCGGCTCGCCAGAAGACCGATCGCAGCAGCGTGGCTACGGCGGGTACGCGTGACAATCGCAGCTCGTCGATCGCAGCGAGTCGGTGCTCGAGTGACGCCCAGCTGCCGATGTGCTCCGACCTCTCGGTCGCCCGTGGCCGCGCCGCGGGCTCGGCGGCATTGGTCAGCACCACGAGACTCAGCGCCGGGTGCGATGCGCCGCCGCCGAGAAGCGCGCTCACTGACGCCACGCCGCGCGACGCGAGCACGTCGTCGCGAACGGCGAGCGCGAGCTGATGGCTCAGGTCCTCGAGACGATTGACGACCGGCGTGGCGCTCAGCAGCAGGGTGCGGTGGCCGAGCAGCCACGGAGCAACGTGCGAGTATCCGCGGGTCTGCGGATTGCGGAACCGGTGACTTTCGTCGATGACGACCAACTGGCCACTGTGTTCCGGGAGCCGGCCACGGCTGGCTCGCTGGTGAGTCCAGCTCCTAATCCGAGTGCCGGTGCGGCGCGCAGCCGCCTCCCACTGATGCCGCAAAGCCGCCGGCACCAGGCACACCGTGGGACGTGCGCCGTTGAAGTGCTGGGCGACGGCCAGCGCCACGTAGGTCTTGCCGGTGCCGACCGGATCGGCCAGCATCGCCCCGCCGTGCCGGTTGATGGCCGCTACCAGGCGTCGACATGGCGCTCGCTGCAATGGCCAGAGCCATCCCGGGACGGGGACGTCCGCCTCGGGTGGTGCCAGGCTTTGGGCCAGCCGCGCCGCAACCTCTTGCGGCGGCGCCGCCGCACCCGGCACCAGCGCGGTGAGGAGCGGCATCGCCACCGGCGTCAGGGCCTCAGCGACGATCGTCGGCCACACCGGCCACACCGGCAAGTGCATGACGGGCCGCCGGCGTGAGAGCGAGATGTCGGGCAGTGGCATGGTCGAGCTCCGCCTGAACCGAGCTTCCGGCGGCACCTGCTCGGGCGAGCTCACCGAGGGTTGCATCGGCGAGCACCGTGTCGGGCAGCGGAAGCGCCTCGATTCGAGCGGCGCAGAATCGCGCATACCCGCCCGAGGCGACCGTGGCGCCGAGCCTTGCCGCGGCACGGATCCAGCTGCAGTTGAGCCATGCGGCGAGCCGGCACGCGCTCTCGCCGTCGGGCATGGCGAGGACGTAGCAGGTGTTCAGGGGGATGCGGTTTCGATCGGATGGTCCGGTCAGCGCCAGTGCGGTGAGCCGGCGCGCGAGGTCGGCCCACACTACTCGATGCTCGGCCGATGCCGCTTCGGTACGAAACAGGGTCCACGGCGGCCCGCCGCCGTAGTCCACCCTGGCGCGAAGCCGGGGGAGCAGCGGGGCAAGGTGGGCGCGGGCACCGGCCGGCAGCCGCGCCAGCGGGCGGCCGGACTCGTCGCAGGGCCAGAGCAACCGCGGCCCGGCGATGGCCGCGAACGGCCGCACGTCGCGACCGCGGATCGAGACGCGCACCAGCGCGGGCTCCACCGACGGGGGCGGATCCAGAAACAGCGCGTTGGCACCGGTCTTCACGCCGAGATGCGGGGTGAAACGATCGCCCAGCCGGGGCGCCTGAGCGCCCGCGCAAAGCATCTCGTCGGTGGCGGTGAGAACCCACGGCGCGCCGCCGCCCAGACCGGCCTGGCGGGTGCGGGCCGGCTCTCCGAGCGAGAGCGAGGTGCGGACCCGGTGCGTCTCGGAGGCTCGACGGCGGGTCAACACCAGCGCCATCGGGTAGGCCGTGGCGTCGAACGTATTGCGCTGTTCCTCGAGGTCGGCCACGACGTTGAGCGTCGCTTCGGAGGCGAGCGCGTGCCGAGCGCGCGCCGCGTATCCAGCC
>DASSUE010000105.1:0-5766 GCA_035707305.1 Gemmatimonadales bacterium | reverse complement strand
GTCGCCACCCGCACGCAGGCGACGCAGCACGGCACGTGCACCTGAGCGCGCATCGCGGGGTGAGCGACTTCTTCAGTCGCGCTCGATGCCGAGGAGGTCGGCGATTACGTGTTCGGCTTCATGAAGCTCGCCGTTGCGCAGGTGCATGAGCACCGCCTGACCCTTCTGCCGGTTCCTTCCCTGCGAGAGCGCGAGGTAATGCCGGATCTGATGAATCGCCTCCCCGCGATCCCGCTGTTCGACGGCAGCGAGCGCCAGCCGGAGGCTCAGCCGTTCACGGCTGAGCTCCGGCTTCGCCTTGCCGGCCAGCATCTCCTCGATCAGGTGCTCGGCCTCGTGAAGCTCGCCCGCTCGCAGGAGGCTTCTCGCCTCTTTCATCGTCTCCAGATGCTCGCCCTTGACCGCCTCGATGATGTGCCCGACGTGGTGGAGCGCGTCCTCTCGATCTCCGGACGCGATCGCGCTGATTGCCATCCAATGGTGGACGGCGACGACCTCGGAGAGCTTGACCGGCTCCACATGCTCCTCCATCGCCTCGAGGCCTGCGATGTACTGGGCGATCTTGTCCAAGTCGCCATCGGACAGCTGGTTGACCCGATACGCGGGCATCTGCGCGAGCGGGCTCCGCACCTGCTGGTGCACCTGCTCGGCGGTGTGCCCGCCGAGGGAGGGACCGACATCCGTCCCCTCTGCATTCTGACCGTGGCAGCTCCCGCAACCGGCGGCGAGATAAAGCTCCTTTCCGGTCCGGGCTCGTCGCGTCTCCTCGCCGGCGGGCTGCGTCTCCGCACCAACGGTCACGGTGGTCGGCGCGGCCTCCTCGCCGGTCCCTCGTCCGATCGCGAAGCCGATGAGCCCCACGCCAAGGCCGACCGCGAGCGCGACGAACACGAGGACTGCGGCGAGTGCGTTGCGCGACCTTTCCGGCATCGGGCTACGGCTCCCGCTGCCTCATTCCGGGCAGCTCAGAAGGGCGTTCGCAAACCGCCGGATCCATCGCGCGCCTCTTTCGGATGGCCTTCGGGAAGCTTTGCGCCAATCGTCACGGGACGCAATCCGTAGAAACCACGGAAGCGACGGCGACTTCCATCGCCCTTCGGATGCGTGTCCGAACGTGCGTCCGAGTCGACCACACCAGCGAACAACAGAAGGGGCCCGCAGCTCGCTGGGCCCCCTCCTCATTTGGCCGATCGGCTCGAGTCGTTCGCTATCGGTAGCTCAGTCGCCCGACGCCTGTTCTTCGAAGGAGCTGGTAGCAACCGCCCCCTCGAGCGAGAGCCGGGTGCCTTGCGCGGGCACGGAGAAGGCCAGGTTTGGGTCCGCGAATCGGCCCGTGCCACCCCTCGAGACGTACAGGCCGCGCTTGCCCAGTTGTGCCGTCTATCTCCCCGGAAACGGGACTGCGAAGGACACCAAACCCGCGGCCCTCGAATCGAGCGAGGATCAGTCGAGCGGTCGCCCAACCGGTCCGGCGATAGCCGGCGGGCCAGAACGGGCGCCTCCTCGCGCCGCACGATCCCGCCGCCGGAGCTCCAAGCCAAGCGCCAGCGCGGCCAGTGCAAGCGCGAGCAATGCGAACCAACAAAACTGAGTGCTCCCCGCGAAGTCCAGTCGAACAGAATCCACGAAGCCCACCGCCGACCACGCCGACCACAGTCCGCCGACGCCGATCAGGATCCACGCCGCGCTTTCCGCTCCCGGACCGAGATAGAACCCACCCACCAACACGGCCACACCGATCGCAAAGCCGACAAGCAAGACGACGATCGCAAAGGCGTCTACTCCGTAGTCGGGGATGAACACGGACAGGAACCAGACCACAGCCAGCCAGATCGCCCCCAGCAACATGAGAACCATGGCGCCAATGACGTCCACTACTTCAGCAATCCCTTTGCCAGACGACTTCTCAGGCGACAGGCGCTTCATCGTGGTCGCCCCCTTTCCCTTCCGGCGACTTCGCTAGGCCCCGAGACGGCGACCCCACGTGTCGCCACCCTCGACGCTAGGCCGCCATCTACGGGTTGTCATCGGGGAAGCCACGGATTCGTGGCGCCGCGGCAGGGGGTGTACCGGTGCTGCAGATGTCCTACCGGGATCATGTCGCCACACGCCAGCTGCACTAGGACCTGCGGCCGTGAAGATGAGCCGGACGGCCCATTGAAACGCCAGGGGCGACGTGCCAGCATCGGCGGTGCGGTTTGCGGCGAAATCGGTGGCGGGGGATCACGCTGCGGCCGGCCTGATCCCCCGCTGCCGAGTGCTTCTCCGCAGCGGGATGCGCCGCGTAGCGGGGCTATCGGGGCTCACCTCGATTCGGGGCGCCGGCCGCACTCGGTGCAACTCACCTCAGCCAACTGCCTCGGTGCGCGGAGAGCCGACCATGGGCCACGGTGAGCCGGGAGCGCTTATGCGAGTTGGCTGAAGCGGCTACCTGGAGAAGCGTCCCCGACCGAAGTAGCCAAGGACGGCTAGTACGAGAATGACGATGAGGATGATCCAGAGCCAGGACACGGTGATCCTTTCGTTCGGGGCATGCTCGACTTTACGACGAGCCGACCGGCACCCGCAAGTTTGGGCCTCTCGCCGTGTACGGGCCGGCGGCGAACCGAACGCCGCGGCGCTCGTGGCGCCAACGGCCCCACTTCGAGGATCTCAGCTAGCGCGGTTCCCGCTCGTTAGTGGCCATTCGGGACAGGCTCCTGACCAACACCGGCGGCTGGTCTGCGTCGTCGTCTCGGACCGCAACCACGCGAAGCGTCCCTGCCCCAGCGGGATCGTGTCGTGCTTCTCGGGACAAGGGACGTCGCCGCGGGCGGGCGCCCCCGGCGGGGGTCTGTCGGGGGAACGCCCATACCCCGAGGACGGAGCCCCGCATGCTGCCTGCGGGGTCCCCGCATTAGACGCCGGCTAGTGGCTAGCCGCGCCTGCCGGAGTCTTTCCGATCTTCTCGATCGTCTCCTGCCATTCGTGGGTGGGCCTGAAGAAGACGATCTCAGTCCCGGCATCGGTGATCAGCGTATGACCAGCCGGCGAACTCGACAGAGCTGAGGCCGGGCGGTACCTTGGCAGTGGGCGCCGAGCAGTCGCGCCCAAGCTTCTCCCTTCCCCTCTCGGGAGGCTGCGGAAGACTCGTTCGGCGCCCCGCCGTGGACTTCCAAGAACCGGGGGGACGGGCCGCCTCGACACCGCGCCACAGAGACCCCGCGTCACGTTTTCGGGAAGAACATCACGGGAGTTTCGGCATCACGTACAACGACGGGCGGAGCGCCGCGCCGGTTGCGTTCGGCGGCGGACCGTGCTGGTAGGCGATTGTTGACCCGTCGGGTGACCACGTCGGCCTCGTGGCGCCCACGAAGCCGGTCAGGCGAGTGACGGCGCCGTTTGCCGCCCAAACATGGATCGCCTGCTTGCCCCATGCGCCGAGCGCGAAGGCGATACTCCGCCCGTCGGGAGCCCACGCGGGATCATCGACGTTGCCGCGAACGAGGAACCGGCGACTGCTCCAGTCGGCGTTCACCACGTAGAGGCCGTCTCGGCGTCGGTCGCCGTCTCCCTTGTGCGTCCGACCTTCGAACGCGAGAACTGTCCCGTCGGGCGACCACGCGGCGTTCGACTCCTCGAACCTGTACGTATTGCGCAGCAGGCGCTCATGGGAGCCGTCAGCGCGTACGACGAACAGGTTGTCGGACTCAGCCTGCCTCATAGCGACCCGGTTGAAAACGATCTCCAGCTTCGCCCTCTTCACTTCGCTCGGCGGATGCTGACTTGGAGAGGCTTCTCGCCGGTACCCACCGCATGCGGCCAGGGGAAGAAGGGCCACAGGCAACAGCACCATGTGCGGCGACCATCAAGAGCTCCATGGGAAGCATCGTCGCTCGGCCGCCTCACACAGCGCTCACGTCTGGCTCATCAAGCCTCGATCACTGTTCCGTCTTGGGCTAGAGCCTGTACATGAATCCGAGTGCCGGACGCGGCCAGAGTCGTGTCCAGCCCAACGGCGCTCAGTGGGCTAGTGCTTCGTTCCCGATGACGCTCTAACCGAACTCTCGCTGGTCGCGCTCCGGGCAGTAGACCGCTATCTCGTCGTCGACGGTGAGCCGAGCCCTCCATCGCGCTCGCCTCTGGTCGAGACGCGGCTGCACTCGACGCACTTCAGCGCCTGGGACGAGTGCTGGCTACCTGTTCGAGGCATGCGGCTCAGTGTCCGGGCGTACTTCTACGGCGACAACCGCACTTCGCGCGATCCAGGCTTTGCCGTCCACCTTGATCCAATCGCGGAGGTACTCGTCGTGGCGGTCGAAGAAGCTCTTGACCTGCTCCACAGCAGCCTCCTCCGATTCGACCTCGCGGCCGTACCAATCGCCTGTTGAAAGCTTGAACCGGACGCTGGGCACGGTGGAGCGCGAGAATAGTCGACCTTGGGTGCCCAATCCGTGCCAAACGCTTTCGGGCCGCCCCGTAGAGCAAAGCGGCGCCTTCGGCCTTGGCTCAGCACATCGCCGTGGCTACGGCAACGAACACCAGGCGAAACGCACAGCACACCGCTAGCTCTCGGCCGATTAGGCCGGCCGAGGCAACGATCCCCGGCCGGCACCACCGAGTTCTTCGTTAGAGGTACAGGCCGAGGAACGCCTGTGCCGTCGACGAATCGACGCGGTACTCGAGGTTCGGCCCGTCGCAGCGGTAGCTGAACGTCCACGTGTTGATCGCGACCACGGTGTCCTCGTGGAACAGCGGACCTCCCGAATCGCCGAAGCAGACGCCCGCCGTGATCTTGAGAAACCGGTCGGGGAATGCATCCCGGGCCGGGATGGCGGTCACTTCGCGATAGCTCCGGATGCCGTCAAAGACAGTGATCGCCTTGGGTGACGCGGCGCTGCCGGTGATGAAGGCGTCGGTGCCGTAGCCAACGACGGTGAACGTCTCGTTCTTGAGGTCGAGCTCGTCGAGGTAGCCAGCTCCCGCGATCGGCGCCGGTGTGACACCAACGACGTCGCTGTCGAGGAACACGAGCGCGATGTCCTCGGCCGGAGGCGGAGGCAGCGATGCTTCGAGTTGCCAATACAGAGCGGCGGTGGAATCGCATGCAATATTTGTTGCGAGTCGCCCCGCTGAGCCGCCCCGCTTGCTGCAAGCTTCCGCCCGTCGCCACCTCACCGAGGTCGGCAAGACCGAAGCGCCGGACCCTCGCCGGGAAAGCGAGCATCGATCCTCTGAGGGTCGCCGGGGGCGGGCGCCGCCGGACGACCGGGCGAATAGCCCAAGGAGCTCCGCGCATGCAGCCTGCGCGGAGCTCCCTGCGTTAGATCCCGGCGCCTCGCGTCGCAGCGTCTCGCCGCCCGAGGCGAACTCTCCTATTCCACGAGCGGCTCGGCTTCGTCGCGCTTGTCAACGATTACGTACCGCTCGTCCCGCTCAACGACCGCCTCGATTTCGTTCGTCTCGTGTCCCGGTACGACAGCGAAGCGATCTCGCTGGCGACGTACGCGCTCGTACTCCGCCAGAGTCATTAGCACGCGACCATCGCACCCGCCGGTGTCCCCACACTCGCACCGGAATTCGAACTGATGCCCAGGGACAGCCCAGTCGGCATGTTCATCGAGTGCAGCGATTTGCTCGTTGACCGAGCGCATCAGTGCTTCGTTGCGGGCTTGCCGTTCTAGCCGTTCCTTCACAGTCGCGATGGTATGCGGCCGGTGTTGCCTCCGTATCGCGTTCGTTAAGGCGCGTTGAGGGCCCGCGTCGACCCACGGGCCTACGGCCTTC
>DASSUE010000104.1:0-4409 GCA_035707305.1 Gemmatimonadales bacterium | reverse complement strand
ATCAGCCACCCCCGGGCCAGGGATTCCGCCCACCGTGCGGAGGCTCAGGTCCACGGCTTCGAGTCCCGCGGGGAGCGCGTCGTCGAGGATGACGAAGGCCCGGTCGGCCGGAACGGTGATCCGAAGGCGGACTCGCACCAGATCGCCTTCCGTCACGCTCGTGACCGGTCTGCGATCGTCCATCCGTTCGTACCAGCGCTCTACCTGGATCCCTTGGTCGTCCGGCCGGACCGGCGCGGCTTTGGGCACCTCACGCAGGGTGGCATACCAGTACACCGGTTCCCCAGGAGCCAGCGCTTCGAAGCCGACTCGCAACCGGTCCCCCCGGGGTAACTTGGCGAGCGTGATGGTAGAATCCGACCCGGCATCCGACGCACCGGTGAAGGTGAAGAGCGGCGTCCCGCCACTCGTTACCCGCACACCGCGGGCGGCGGCGACCCGTTGCCGGGCCCAGAATTCGGACAGTGCCGAGACGGCGACACCCCAGTCCTGGGTATTCCAGCGCCATCCGGCGCCGCGACTTTGATCGATGAGGGTCTCGACCAGCGGCCCCACGATGCGATGGTTCGGCTCGACTGCGAGCGTGGCGTTCAGGAGCCACGCCGTGGGTCGGGCGTGCGACGGGAAGTAGAAGTCACGGCGGCTCGCGTCAGGCAGCGTCGCGCGCCTTCCCTCGATGGTGACGGACGCCCAGGCCGCCTCGAGGAGGCGGCGAGCCACCGCACGCTCACCACCGCGCGCCAGCACGCCGGCGAGCCGGATTCGATCTTCCCAGTACAGTTGTGGCGCCGCGCGGAGCAGCTCATTCTCTGCTGCCCGATCGCGCCGGCCGGACCGGCTCAGGTAGTCCACCGCCTGAACCCGTTCGCTCAACCACCCCGCCGTCGTGTCCACCCACCACCGCATCACCGGCACGGCGGCCACGCCCCCGACCTTCCGTTCCGCGAGCGCCGAGGTGAGATAGCGGCCCAGCCGGGCGAGTGCGGAGTCGCTTACCGGCACGCCCAGCTCCCGGGCGTCGAGCAGCACCTGGCCGGCGTAACTCGAGAGCCACGGCGTGGTCCAGTCGGTGGCGCTCCAGATGCCGATCCCACCGTCATCGCGCTGGCGGCGGAGCAGAGTCGCAACGACCTGTTCCAGCCCGGCCCGGACCCGGGGACCTGCCAGCGAGTCGTTCTTGAGGCGCCGCGCGGCTTTGAGCAATGCGATGAGCGGCTGGGCGCCGCTCGACAGCTGTTCGCTGCACCAATACGGGTAGACCCTGAGCCACCGCTCGGCACCACGGATGACGGCCAACGGGGACGTCCCGAGGCTCACCGCGACCTCCGACCGCGCCGGATCGATGCCCTCGGGCAGCAGGATCTCTACCGCAGCCGTGTCGTTGAGGACACCCGCGACGGTGTACGCCCGTGGGCGATAGGGCGGCCGGATCGGAAGCGTAGTCCCCACCGCATCGCCGTCGGCCCCGCTCTTCGCGACGAAGCGGAACGACGCGCTGTCGCCGGGAAGCCCGCGAAAATCGAATCGCATCTCTCTGCCACGGCCCGGCTCGAGCTCGGCAGTCCGCGTGTCGGCGCCGGTGAGTTGGGCACCGGTCGTGGCAGCGGTGACGGTGGCGCGATCGGCCGCCCCGGAGCGCCGATTTACCACCACGCCGGCGGCAAACCGGTCGCCGTCGCGGAGGAAACGCGGCAGGGCGGGCCTCGCGACCAGCGGGCGAGTGACGAGCAGCGAGGATTCGCCGCCGCCGTAGCGGTCGCCTGCAGTGACCGCGACCGCCATCAGCCGAAACGTGGTGAGGTTGTCGGGAAGCTTGGCCCGCACGGTCGCATGACCCGCGGTGTCGGTGACGACGGAGCCTAGGAAGAACGCCGTGGTCTGAAACCGCGAGCGGAGCACGTCGGCGGCGCCAAGTCCGCCGCCGCCGCCTGGTTCGCGCTTGCCTTTTTGTCCCTCGGGAATCTGCGCCGCGACGGCGGTGAGGTTGCTCGCCAGCCGCAGGCCGAGCCCGCGGGGCCGATAGATCAGCTCGACCGGATCAGGCGTCCGGTAACCGGTGAGCGCCAGGACGCCTTGATCCACGGCCCACAGCGTCACCTCGCTCCTCACGCCGCGTGAGCGGCAGCCGGTCGCGGCTCGGCAGTGGTCGTTCGTGACGCGGACGCGAACCTCCGCCGTGTCGCCGGGGCGCCACTCGCGTCGGGCAGGTTCGATCACGACGGCGAGCCGTTTCCGCTCCGGCGTGACTTTCAGCTCGACATAGCCCACCCGTATCGTGGGCCGGCCGGGGTCGTCCACCCGGCCGGGCTTGGCGCTCCGGCCTCGCGCGACCACGATGGACACGAAGACGTTGGGCGCGAGCGCCTCGGTGATGGGAAGTCTGAACGTGGTCGTGCCGCTGGCGATGCGGAGCCGCCGCTGCTGCATAAGCCCTTCACGCTCGACCGTGACCCAGGCTTCCGCACCGGTAAACGGCGAGGCGAAGAGCACCGTGGCCGTGTCACCAACGGTGTAGCTCGTGCGATCGGCGATCACGTCCATCTTGAACTGCGATGCGTCGTTCCACGGCACCCAATCGCGGCCGGTGGCCCAGCGGGTCAGGCTCGTGACCGCCATGCGACCTGCTTCATCGGTCGCGCGAAACGTGACCACGTAGGTGCCGCCCGCCCTGGGCGTGAATCCGCAGCGGACCGGCTCCGTTCCGGTGACGAGGTCGCACCGGGCGACGGTATCATGGACCCACTCACCGGTGACCTCGCCGTAGCCATCGCGTTCGCGGTGGAGCGAGTGCCATTCCCGGCGCACGATCGTCCCCGCCACGTTTACGCCGGCTTGGCGACGCCCGTCGGGGAGCAGCGCGACCACTCCCATGCCGACCGCGGTGTCGGCCGCCCAGAAATAGTGCTCCCCTTCCGGCTTCACTCCCAGGTAGAAAGCGGCGGGATGGACCACGA
The DNA here is from genome assembly GCA_035707305.1 of Gemmatimonadales bacterium. Lineage (GTDB taxonomy): Bacteria > Gemmatimonadota > Gemmatimonadetes > Gemmatimonadales > GWC2-71-9 > DASQPE01. The sequence goes on along the minus strand of DASSUE010000104.1, from coordinate 1,455 downwards.
CCGACGCCGTGGCGCTGACGGTCTGCCGGTTCACGTCCTTGACCGTCGCCTCGAAGGTGGCGGTGGCGGTCCGGCCCTTCTGAGTGGGACCAAGGGGCAGCTTGAGCGCGAGACGTCCGCGCTGGTCGAGAGTATCCGTCCCCGTGGCCGTGACCAGCGTCGGCGATCCGCCGTCGGACTCGTCCCACCACCAGTTGTTGTCTCCGACCAGGAAGTCGTCGGCGCCGGGAATGGTGGGCGCCCCGCCGTCCGATCGCTGCCGCATGGTCCAGCTCACGGCGGCGCGCCCCATCGGGGCGCCAAACAGGTAGCGGGCCTCGACGCTGGCGGGCACGGAATCCCCCGCGAAGCGAATGCCTGAATCGGCCGCCACATCCACGAGAAACTCCGGAGGCCGGTACTCGGCGACCCGGTACCACGCGCTCGCCACCTGGGTCCAGCGTCCTTCACGCTTGAGCTCGATCGCCGCCTCGTATTCCCCCAGCCCGGCGCCGACGGGAACGACCAGTGAGGCGGTTACGGTGCCGAATGCGGACGGCGCGACGGTCTTTTCGGAAAGCCGGCCCCGGTCGGCATCCTGACCGAACCGATCGTAGAACACCCAGCGGATCGAGTCGGCCCGCGGGGGGATCTTGAGGGCGCCGAGGAGGCCGGTTCGGACGATGGCCTTGGCGTGCACCCGCTCGCCCGGGCGGTAGATACCGCGTTCGGTGAAGACCCCGGCCGCTACCGGAAGCCGGGCGGTTCCGTACGCGCCCGACACGTTGAAACGCCATGGGCTCAGATCGGGGTCGTAGCGGTTGAGCGGAACCAGCGACCGATCGGCGCCGAGCGCCACCGCGACGTACCCTTCGAGCCGCCTGTAGTCCTCGTTGTCTCCGGTGCCGGGCCGCGCCGGCCGCCGGATGGTGGCGAAACGTGCGAGGCCGTCGGGACCGGACTTGGCCGCCGCCAGCACAGCGCCGGTGGCGTCGTGCAGCGTTACCGTTGCTCCGGGGCGCGGCAGACCATCGCTCGCGCCGGTGACCCACACCGCCCCGTCGCTCGCCCCGATCCGCGCATGCGCGCCGAGGTCGGTGACCTGCAGCAGCGCGACCGGCCGATTCCGCCGGCTCACGCTGTCGATCCGCGGGCTGGTGACCTGAACCGCCATCAGAGTCGTCCGCCGGCCGGGTGCGGGCTCGGGTAACGGCACCCCGTAGATCCCGGGTCGGTCGGTCGTGGCGGAAACGGCAAACCGGTGGCGCCGGGCGCCGGGCAGCACCGCCGGCCACAGCTCGTTCCACTGCCACTCGCTCCGCGACATGAACTCCGGCTCCAGCGAGTCGGGCACCGGCGCCACGAGCACCTCGAGCGTGTCCACGTTCACGTGGGTGACCGCAAGCGTCCGCGGTCCTTTGCGTTCGATTACCGCCCGCCCCCAAGCGTAGTTCACCGCAGGCGTGTAGCCGGTGG
>DASSUE010000103.1:0-2530 GCA_035707305.1 Gemmatimonadales bacterium | reverse complement strand
ACGCCTTCGCTGTCCAGCAGGGTCTTGATCCGCCCCAACCGGATGGTCTCGTCGAAGAAGCGGACGCCACGGCTCTCCATGCCGCCGAGCAGGACGTCCAGTCGCGCGAGCCGGGGCTCGAGATCGCGAAGCATCTCCTGGTGGAACGCCGAGAGCTGCCGGTCGATGTTGGCAATCGCCTCGACGTCGTCCGCCAACAGCTTGAGCCGCTCGAACGCCGCGTCCTTGTAGCGCTGGGCCAACCGCAGACCGACGTTCAGCGGGCTGAGCAGCTTGAGCCGAACGCGCTCCTCCTGATCCAGGGTGCGGAGGAGATAGTGCTCCACCGCGGCGAAACCGCTTTCCTCCCACTGCGACTCGTTTCCCGCCCCGGTGCGCGCCGCCTGCGCTTCGCGGGCGGAGACCGGGAAGATTTCGGGCGATTCGCCCAGCAGCGCCGCAGCGTTCTCATGCACGAACGTCACCACTTCATTCCGCTCCGCAGGCGTGCGAAGGATGTCCACCTTGTTGACGATGAACACGACCTTCTTGCCCCATTCCCGGATCTGCTCCAGGAATGCCCGCTCACTCTCGGTGAACGGACGGTCCGCAGACGTGACGAAGAGCACCAGATCGCATCGGGGGATGAAGTCGCGGGTCAGCTCCTCGTGCCGGCGAATGATGGCGTTCGTGCCCGGCGTATCCACGATGTTGATCTCGCGCAGCAGCTCGGCGGGATGGGTCCGATCCAGCAGGTACGCCTCCCGCAACTGTTCGGTGACGGTTGGACCGTAACGGAGGAGGTTGATGCGGTCGGTGGTGGGGGTAACGCCTTCGGGCAGTACGACCTCGCCGAGCAGCGCGTTGATGAAGCTCGACTTGCCGGAGTTGAACTCGCCGGCGATCACCAGCAGGAACAGTCCTGCCAGCTGCTCCCGCACTTCCCGGAAGCGCTGCAGATCGTCCGGGGCGACATCGGGACCGAAGCGGGCCAGCGCCCCGGCCAGACGCTCGAGCAGCTCCGCCTCGCGTGCGCGGAGCTCCTGTTCGCGATCCGAGAGAATCCCGCGCCGCCGGAACAGCTTGCCGATCATGTCCACATTATACCGTCGGCTGGCATCGCTGAAAAATCCGAATGGGGCCGTGAAATCAGGCGATGGCCGCGAAGGTCTGGGCAGCGAGGGGACCGGTCCCGGAAAGTGCCGGCGCTCCCTCCTCGTGCTTGAAGAACACGAACGCTTCCTGCCAGGGCAGCGGTCGGATCCGCGCCGCCCGCTCGGCAAGTTCCTCCACCGTGTACTTGACCCGCCTCAGGCGGAGGTAGCCCCAGGACGCCGTTGGCTCGAGCGGCGTCTCTCCCTCGTCGTCCTCGGCGTGGACCAGCGCGGCGTCCCGAGCGCGGAGCGCGGCGTACGTGTCGGCCCCGAACCACGAGGCGTGCCGAAACTCGAACGCCGCCCGCCAGCGGTGGGGGAGTCGCGCCAGAAATTCCTCCAGTCGCGGCAGGTCCTTCTTCATGTTAGGAGGGAGCTGGAACAGTGTCGGGCCGAGCTGAGACCCGAGCACGCTCGCGACGCGGAGGAAATAGTCCAGGGCGCCGTCGTCGTCGCCCAGGCGCGCGAAATGGGTGATCCGCTGCGACGCCTTGAGCACGAACCGAAACTCGGGAGGCACCTGGGAGGCCCACCCGGTGAGCACGCTCTCCTTGGGCATGCGGTAAAACGTGTTGTTGATCTCGACGGTGGTCAGCCGGGTGGCGTAGGCCGGTAACATCGCGTCGGCCGCGATCTTCTCGGGATAGAACCCACCCTTCCACTCCTTGTAGGCGAATCCGCTGGTCCCGACGTGAACGTGCATGACGAGGGTGGTGGTGGTGGGACGCCCGCGCTAGCGGGTCAAATCGCGATACGCTCGAAAATGCCGGATCGCCGCGGCGCGCCGGCCGGTCCGCTCGTACAGTCGCGCGAGGTTGAAGTGAGCATCGGCGAAGGACGCATCGGCGGCGATCGCGTCGCGGTAGGCCACGATGGCTTCGGCGCTCCGCCCCTGGTCCTCCAGCGCCGTTCCCAGGTTGAATGCGGCGGTCGGACTGGGAGCGGGGCCGGCGAGCACCGCCCGATAATGGGCCTCAGCCTCCGCGACCCGCCCGCTCAGGTGGAGCAAGCGACCGAGGTTGAGCCGGGCGTCGATGCGCGACGGATCGAGCTCGAGCGCGCGGCGATATGCATCGCGCGCGTCATCGGGAGCCGCCGCCTCGAGATCGAGGCCCAGCGCAAACCAGTGATCGGCGGAGAGAGCTTCCTCCGCCCGGCGCGCATCCCGAGCGAGACGTCGCGCGACCGGCGCGGCGCGAGTGGCGAGCTCCGCCACACTGAAATCGAGCAGCAGTTGTCCGGAGTCCGGCTGCCACGCGGTCTGCCCATCGCGCACCACGACGCGGTCGCCTTCGGCCGTGATCCGCACTTCGCTCATGCCTCGCCCGCGCGGGAGCTGATCCACCAGCCGGCGAAGGGCCCGACGGATCCGCCGTGGTGTGACCCGGGCCTCGACC
>DASSUE010000102.1:0-8281 GCA_035707305.1 Gemmatimonadales bacterium | reverse complement strand
CTTCCCCCGCCAGACGGTCACCGACGCCAACGATGTCGTCCGGCCGTTCACCATGCGCGGCCTGAGCCCCGACCACACCCTGGTGCTGCTCAACGGCTGGCGCCGGCACCAGATGGCCGTAGTCAACACCTTCGCCTACGGTATGGGCTCCGGCTCGAGCGGCGTGGATCTCAACACGATTCCATCGAGTGCCATCGAGCGCATAGAGGTCCTCCGCGACGGCGCGTCAGCGCAGTACGGCTCCGACGCCATCGCGGGAGTGGTGAACATCGTGACCAGGGAAGGGCAGTTCAATCCGTTCGTCAACGCGACGTTCGGCCGCTATCTCCCGGACGAATTCCCCGACGACGGGACCACGCTCAACGTGAACGGCGGGTGGGGGTTTGCTCTGGGCCAGGGGTCGCTCGCGATCTTCGGGGAGTTTCTCAACCGGGAGCCCACCAACCGCGCCTTTGCCGACCCGTTCGAGACCAGCATCACCGGGCAGGCCGATTCCATAGACAACGGGGAAGTGATCGAGAAGCGGAACCCAGTCGACCAGCCCAACCACCACTGGGGCGACGGGCTCGAGAAGGACGTGCTCTCGATGGCCAACTTCCGCATGCCGGTGAACGCCGCCGGCACCGCTGAGATCTACGCCTTCGGAGGGTTCAGCTACCGCGAGGGCACCGGCAACGGCTACCGGCGCTACGGCCGCCAGCCCACCGACCCCGACCCGGATGTGACCGAGGTCCGCAACTGGCCCGAAATCTTCCCGCTCGGCTACCTTCCCGAATTCAACCCCGAGGTGCGCGACTGGTCCGTGGCCGGTGGGTTCCGGACCGCGATCGCCGGCTGGTCGTTCGACATCGGCGCCGCGTACGGCGTGAACGACTTCGAGTACAACCTCCGCAATACGCTCAACGTCTCGCTCGGCCCCTGCCTCGATCCGCAGAACCCCTGCGCGCCCGGTCTGGACGGGGTGCTCGGCACCGCGGACGATCCGGGGATTCCGAACCAGACCCGGTTCTTCGCCGGCGGAGTCAAGCGCGACGAGCTCACTGCCGGCGTGAACGTCGCGCGGGGCATCGAGGTCGGCCTCCCCGAGCCGCTCAACCTGGCCTTCGGCGCGTCGTTCCGGCGGGAGCAGTTCGAGATCGAACAGGGCGAGACGGCGTCCTGGATCAACGGCGGCCACCCCGACCCGCTCGGGGACGTGGCGACCTCCGGCTCCCAGGTCTTCCCCGGCTTCGAGCCGGCGGACGTGACGGAGGAAGACCGCACCAACTTCGGTCTGTACGCCGACGCGGAGGCGGGGGTCACCCGCCAGCTCCGGATCAACGGGGCAGCTCGGTTCGAGAGGTACAGCGACTTCGGCGAGCGGGTGGACGGGAAGCTCGCGATCCGCTTCCAGCCCCGGCGGGAGATCGTCTTCCGCGGCGCGATCAGCACCGGCTTCCGCGCTCCCGGCATCGGCCAGATCCACTTCCGCAAGGTGGCGACCAACTTCCTGTCGGACCCGGGCGGCGGCCCGCCCACCCCCATTCAGGTGGGTTACTTCCCCGTGGACGATCCGGCGGCGCGCGCGCTGGGCGCGGTGGACCTGAAGGAGGAGACCTCGCTCAACATCAGCGCGGGCTTCGCCGTGACCCCGGTAGACAACCTCACGTTCACTGCCGACTACTACCGGGTGGAGATCGACGACCGGATCATCCTGTCCGGGCTGCTGGACGATGCCGTGGTGGTGGGGATCCTCACGGCCGCCGGCCTGCCGGAGGTGGGGGGCGCGCAGTTCTTCACCAACGCGATCGACACCCGCACCCAGGGGTTCGACATCACCGCCAACCTCACCCGCCCGGCAGGGAACGGGACGATCGAGCTGCTCGGCGGGCTCAACTACAACCACACCGAGATTCTGCGGGAGGACCCGCTGCCTCCACCGATCGCGGCCGCCGACGAGCCCGGCCTGCTCGACGTCGTGAACCGGGTGGCGATCGAGGAAGAGCACCCCGACTGGCGCGGCACCTTCCAGGCGAACTACTCGGTCGGCCGGCTCCGCGCGCTGGGTCGGTTCTCGTACTATGGCGGCTTCGCCTCCGCCCAGCCGGGTTTTTGCGACGAGTGCCGCGAGGAGTACGGGGGGAAGGGGCTGGTCGATGCGGAGCTCGGCTGGCGGTTCGATGCGGCCACGGTGTCGCTCGGGATGCGAAACATCTTCGACACCTTCCCCGACATCGCGAGCGAGATCAATAGCTTCGGGGTGGCTCCCGGCCAACCTGGGTACTTCCCCTGGGCGGCGGCGTCGCCGTTCGGGTTCAACGGGCGGCAGATCTACGTGCGCACGGAGATCCAGCTCAACCCGTGAGCTCTGCTCGCGCGGCCATCCGCGCGACGACCACAGTGATGTTGTCGGTGCCGCCGCCCTCGCGGGCGGCGGCCACCAGGTCGCGGCAGCCGGCTTCTGCGGTCTCGGTTCGTCCCAGGATCTCGGCGATCTGCTCGTCGGGCACGTGCTTGCAGAGGCCGTCGGTGCAGAGGCTCGACCGAAGCCGCGCAGACCGATACGTACAACCGCGTCGGCATCGTCGAAGAGCGTCGAGGAGTACGGCGGAAAGGGGCTGTTCGACGCGGAGGTGGGCTGGCGGTTTGGGCTGGCGAACTTCGCAATCGGGATGCGGCGGCTACAACGGGCGGCAAATCTACCTAAGAACCGGTATCGGATTCAGCCGGTGAGGTTTTCAGTGGCGTTCGTAGCCGGGTCCGCGCACCGCGCGGCCCGGCTTTTCGCCCGTGTGCCGGCCGTTCTTCACCACCTCGACACCGTTTACGAGCACGTGGCGAACCCCGACGGAGATCCGGCGTGGATCGTCGTATGAGGCGCGATCGGCGATCGTGTTCTCGTCGAATATCACGACGTCAGCCCAGGCATCCTCGCGAAGAACTCCGCGATTCGGGATCCTGAGCCGTTGTGCCACCGCGCCGGTCATGCGGCGTATCGCGTCCTCGAGCGTGAGTGTCCGGCGTTCGCGTACGAACCGTCCGAGGATCCGAGGATAGGTTCCAAAAGCTCGCGGATGGGGAACAGCCGTGCGGGCATCGGGTGCCATGCCTCCGGCATCGCTACCGAACTTTATCCAGGGCGCACGCATCAGCTCGTCGAGTGCCTCCTCGTCAGCCAGGAAAAAGATTCCCAGCGGCGAACGGCGCTCCCGCAGCGTCCAATCGATCAGTGCGCTCGCCCAATCGGTTCCTTCCATCTCGGCCGCGGCCTTGAGGCGGCGACCGTCGTGGCGCCGCAGCTCGGGATCACGAAACCCCGTCACGATCACGTCATCGGGCGTGGCGAGGCGGCAGGAGCTTTCCCACTCCGCCCGCTCATCGAGCATCTCTGCGTGAATTCGCTGCCGCATGAGGGGGTCCGCGAGGTTCGCGAGCAGGCGTCCGTCGGCGCTGGCCCACGGCGGAAGGCAGACGGACAGCGTCGTCCGTGCGGCGGCGTAGGGATACATGTTGGCGCCGACATCGGCGCCGTGCGCGCGGGCCGAATCGATCTTTGCGACGGCCAGCCGGAGCTTCGGCCAGTTTCTCACGCCCGCTGCCTTGAGATGGTAGATCTCGACTGCCACTCCACCCGCGCGCCCGATTTCCAGCGCCTCATCGATCGCCTCGAGCAGCGCGTCACCCTCCGATCGGAGGTGGGTAGCGTACACGCCGCCGTGTCGCGCCACTTCACGCGCGAGAGCTACCAGCTCGTCTTTCGAGGCATAGCTGCCCGGTGGGTAGGCAAGCGCGGTTCCCAGTCCGAACGCCCCGTCACGCATCGCGTCCGCGATGACAACCCGCATCGTATCCAGCTCAGCCCAAGTCGGCGCACGTTGGGCGCCGCCCATGGCGTAGCGCCGCAGGGTGGAGCCACCAACAAAGCTCCCGACATTGGCCGAAATGCCACGCGCCTCCATCGCGGCCAGCCATCGGCCAAATCCGCCCCGCCCCTGAAACGCGGCGCGGATACTCTCGCCCGTCGGGCCCTTCAACGGCGCAGCGCTGATTCCCTCGCCCAGGATCTCGGTCGTTACCCCCTGGGTCAGCTTGCTGATCAACCGGCCGTCGCCATACAGTGCCGCAATTTGCGACTGGCCCATGATGTCGATGAACCCTGGAGCCACCGTGAGCCCATGGGCTTCGATCCGCCGCCGCGCTCGCGCCCGCGCGAGTCCTCCCGAGGGAACGATACGCACGATTCGGCCGCCGGCGATCGCGATATCGCCGGCGTATTGCGGCCTCCCCGTCCCGTCCGCGATGCGGCCGCCGAGTATCACGACGTCGAACGGCCGACCGCTGCCTATCAGGAACCGTTCGATCTCACCGAGCGCCCGCTGGATGCTCTTGCGCCCACTGACGAAATGCCCCTCGTTGTCCAGCACGAGCCGGCGGGTCTCCATCCACTTCTGTCGGTACCGGAGCAGCTCGCGCCGTGCGGCACTCCGCTGGGCGGGATCATTCTCGCCATAGATCAGTAACGTCGGCGGCAACGGGTGCGGAGCTCCTCCCCCTTCCGCCGCGCTCGACTCCTTGGTGACACCGGAGAAGTCCACGAACCTGATCACATCCGCGGGGTGACGCTGCAGGTGCCGGAACGCGATCGCGGAGCCATAGCTCACGCCGATCAGGACATATCGGCGAAGGCTGGGATACACGGCTGCTACGTCGGCAATGCCCTCCTCGATCCCCGCGGTCTGTCGCGCGACCTGAACCGAATCAGGAAGACCACGCAGCTCGTACCCGTTCCCGATACCGGTCGAGCCGGGGTAATTGAGCGCGACCACGCCATACCCCAGCCGTGCGAGGTAGTCGAAGTAGAGATTGTAGCGTGGCGACACCTGCTCGTCGGGCCCACCGTGCAGCCAGACGACCCAGGATGTGGTCAGACTGTCAGCGAACACGTAATGCACCATACCGTCACGTCCGTAGACGGCCCGGGGAGCTGGCTGCCGGACGTCGACCTGGCGGTTTAGAAGGTCACGCATCGCTCCGACGCTGTCGGTCGCGTAGATCGACGCCGGTTGGCGGGCGCCGGCGTAGACGAAGAGGGGGATGCCGAAGTCAAACGAGAAGTCATAGACCACACCGGCCTTCGGACCTACCGTGTCCACGACATCGCCATGCTGCCAAAGCCCGAGCACATTGCCTTCTGCGGTTGTGCGGAACGTGAGCCCGCCAGCCCCGTCGTGGCGGGGTGAGTACTGGTCGTGCTCCGACGGAGCGACCCGTCGGAGCGCGGAGGTCGCCAGATCCAGCTCGTATATCTGGCTGAACTCGGACTCGTGATCGGAGGCGAAGTAGAGGAAACGCCCCTGGACGTGCAACGACCGGGGCGAGTACGCCTTGCGCGGTGCGGTCCAGAGCCGGGTGAACGTGGAATCCCCGGGCGTGAAGGTCCAGATGCTGGTAGCTCGGTCCTCGAGGAACAGACGTCGCCCGTCCGGGGACCATTCGAGCGAGACGAACTCGGTGGGTGTGCTCGTCGCCCTACGCTCCGCCGACGCCGGGACATCGTACAATACCAGACGATTGTTTCGGAGAAACGCCAGGTGGCGGCCATCTGGTGAGAATTTCGGCTCGCCTTCGTTGTCACGCTTCGTGCGAGTGAGATTCCTGAGTTCATTCGCGGCGAGATCGTACAGAAAGACGTCGTAGATCCCGTCACCGCCCTGGTCGGCCACCAGCGCAAGCTGTCCGCAGTCGGCGGAGACCGAGCGGGCGAGCAGATCGCGATTGGAGATGTAGGCGAGACGGACCGCGGGCGCGGTAAATGGCGCCTCGAGTGCGAACGGCGCGACGCGACCATTGCGATTGGATGAGAAAAAGACCTTGCCGCACCGAGGAGCGAAAATCACCCGGGTGTTCAACGTCTCGGTCACTTCGGGCAACTCGCGGCGCGCGTCGGAACGGCAGCCCGCGAGCGCGACCGCCAGCCCTACGCAGGTCTGCCACCCGATGGAGTGGAGGCGGGTCACCTCCCTCCGGTCAGCACGGACATGCACTGCATCCGCAATCGACGTGGCAGTGTCGCCGATGGAAAGAGCCGCCGCGCCCGATCGATGTGCGGCCGAGCGAGGTCACAGCGATCCCGCTCCACCCACGCTTTGGCCAGGAGAGCATGGGCGCGGTAGTCGCCCGGATGGATGGCGACGGCCCGGGTGAGCTGCAGGGGGGTGGCCTGCCGGCCGTACATCAAGCCGGCGGCCAGCTGACGCCCGCTGAGGGCGAGGCCCATGCCCATCCCCAACACCAGGCAGGCGATCCGAAACATGCGGTTCCGGCCAAGCTGGCGAATGGTGAGCCACGCGTCGGGTTGCGGCGCGAATACGCCGAGGACGACGAAGACGAGGAAGCCTCCGGCGGGCGTACGGATGATGGGATCGACCAGCCCGATACAGCCCAGGGCGATCAACGTGCAGGCGAGGGTCAGCCCGCGCAGTACCGCGTGGCTGTCAGCCCGCCGCCGCAGGCGCTTCCACGCCTCGCGCATGAACACGCACCCAGCGATCAACAACATCGCTGCGCCGGGCAGCCCGACCTCCGACACCGTGCCGATCCACTCACCGCTCGGGTACCGCCAGACCGGAACCACGTCGTCCGGCTTGTGCGAGGGATCGTGCGGCGGCGCGTAGGACGCGTAGGCGACCGACCAGTTTGCCGGACCAACTCCGAGAATCGGGTGATCTCGAATCATGCGAATCGTGTTGGAGTACTGCAGCAGGCGGCCTCGCCCGCTGCCGGACTCGTACTCCACCAGAGCTTTCAGGCTCGAGAGGTACGGAGTCTTCGAAGTCCACCGGAGCGCGTTGGGCAGCTGCAATGCCAATAGAATCCCAATGCCCGCGGCGCCGATCCAGAGCGCGGCCCGCCGAATCGACACAGCCTCACGCAGCGCACGGCCGCTGAGTGGGAGCGTAACGACCACAAGCGCCAGCATGGCAAAGCCACCCAGCCATGCACCCCGACTGCGCGAGAGAACGAGGGCCATCGTGATCGGGATGATGGCCAGCGCTGTGAGCGACACGAACACGCGCCGCCGCACGCCGATCGCAAACAGGAGCAACGTCGGGGTCCCGAGAACCAGGATGTGCGCCATCTGGTTCCGGTTGCCGAGCACGCCTCCCGGACTCCGGTTGCCGTGCGAAACGTCGAACGCCCCGTACGCCTCGAGAAGCGCCGCTAGAGCGACGATCACCACGGCGATGGAGACTATACCCAGCACCGCGCGCTCGTACCCCTGATCGCGAAGCGAGCGGGTGACCCAGTAAACCACGAGACCGGCGGCACTGACCGCGACGGCGTTATAGGCCCACCAGATGTTCGGCGCGTCGATGGCGGCGATCGCGCTCCAACCGAGAAAGGCCGCCAGCAGGAGGTCGAGCCGGGTAAAGCGCAGGGGCCCGGCGCGCTCGAGTGCCGCAACGGCCGCCGACAGCGCAAACAGCTGGAAGGCGAATTCCTTGGGATAGAAGAATCGGTCGGAGCCGAGCAAAAAGCCCCGGGCCGCTATCCCGATACACACCACCAATCCCAGCCCGAGCAGATACAGCTCGAACGGGACTGGCTGGCGAACATGAGGCGTTGCCGGACGGGTTTCAGCAACCCGATGTCGGGCGTGTGACACGATACTGAGATGGCAGTGAAGCCTCAACTATTCACAGCCGGGCACCTCCAGGCAAGGGGGCGGAGAACTGCAGCCCGGCGTGCACCGCACCCACAGCTGCCGGGGAAGCGTCGCCGATGGATACAGCATTCGCGCCCGCTCGATATGGGGGCGTGCGAGGTCACAGCGATGCTGCTCGACCAAGGTCCTGGCGAGCAGCGTGTGGGCCCGGTAGTCGCCCGGGTGGAGGGCGAGCGCGCGGGTGAGCGAGGCCGGGGTCGCGTCCCGGCCGTACACGAGTGCGCTGGCGAGCTGGCGGGCGCTGAGCGCGACGGCCGGGCCGAGCCCCAGCAGCAGACAGAGGATGCCCACCCGGCGGCTCAGTGCCACCCGCAGGAGTGGAAGCGACTCGTCCGACCGCGGGGCGAAGAGGCCCAGAATGACGAACGCCAAAAAGCCGCCGGCAGGGGTGCGGATGATCGAATCGACCGCTCCGATGCAGGCCACCACGATGAGCGTGCACGCGAGTGTCAGCCCGTCCAACACGGCGTCGTGATCGGCGCGCGATCGCATGCGCCGCCATGCCGTCCGGAGGAGGAGACCTCCAGCAACCAGCAGCGCGGCCGCGCCAGGCACGCCCGCTTCCGCCGCCGTCCC
>DASSUE010000101.1:0-11044 GCA_035707305.1 Gemmatimonadales bacterium | reverse complement strand
CCGGGCGATCCCGGTCCGAATCGCGGCGCCCTTGCCGCGATTGGCCGGGTGATGCTCGACCGCGTCCACCCGTCCCTCGGCCAGCAAGCGGTCGAGCAGTGCGCCAGTGCCGTCGGTCGAGGCATCGTTGACCGCGATGATCTCGATCGTGAGCGGTACCGCACGCACCCGGTCCACCACGGTTTCGATCGTCCGGCTCTCGTTGTAGGCGGGGATCAGGACGGTCAGGCGCAGGCCGTCGGGCATCGGAACGTCTCCGGTGGCGATTGCTGGCATGATACCCTCGCCACTTGCCTGCCGCGAGCGGGCGGGCCTAGTTCCTCTGGTGACCGACACTCTCGTCTTCAGGCTCGCCACGCCGTCCGACGCGGACGCCCTCTCCGAGTTTGGCCGGCGGACCTTCCGGGAAGCATATGTGTCCGTGATGGAGCCCGCCCTGCTGGCGCGGGTGCTCGCGGAGCAGTTCGTCGTCGACCGCCAACGGGCGGAGATCGCCGATCCCAGCGCTCGATGGGTCGTCGCCGAAGCCGGCGGTCGCTTGGCCGGATATGCGTATCTGCGAGCGGGGCGGGTTCCAGAGGTGGGAACCGCCGTGGCGCCGGTGGAGCTCGCGCGATTTTATGTCGATCGGGAGTGGCAGGGGCGGGGCGTCGCGCGCCAACTGATGGACGAGGCCGTCGCGCAGGCACGGGCGCTCGGCGGACTCACGTTTTGGCTCGCGGTCTGGCAGCGCAACCCACGCGCGATCGCCTTCTATCGGAAATACGGTTTCAGCCGCATCGGCATCTGCTCCTGGGAACACACGCCGGGAGCATTGGAAGACGATCTCATGGCGCTCGAGCTGGCGGGATCGAGCGTGCCCGCGTGACCCCGCCGGTGCCCCTCGAGCCCGGGGAGCAACGCCGCCTCGGCCGCCTCCGGCGTATCGCGTCGCTACTGGATAACGCGATCCCGATTCCGGGCACGAACTACCGGGTCGGGCTCGATCCCATCCTCGGGCTCGTGCCCGGCGTCGGCGACGCGATCGGGACAGCGATGGCCGGATACATCCTGGTCGAGGCTGCCCGGTTCGGCGTCTCCCGCAGCGTTCTGCTCCGCATGCTGCTCAACATCGGAATCGATACGGCGGTCGGTGCCGTGCCAGGCATCGGTGACCTCTTCGATTTCGTCTGGAAGGCCGACGCGAAGAACCTCGCCCTTCTCCACGAGCATCTGGGCCAACCGATCGCCACCCGGCGCGCCAGCCGGCGGCTGATCGCCCTGGCCATCGCCATCATCGTGCTGTTGGCCGTGGGCGCAGTCGCCCTGATCATCGTGTTGAGCCGGACCATTACCCGCTTGTTCGGTACCTGAGGGCCGGCGCCCCGCCGGCCGCTCCGCGGGAGCTACCCATGCGATTCGAGACGCTCGCGGTTCACGCCGGTCACGCGCCCGACGGGTCCACCGGGGCGATCAGCCCACCGATCCACCTCTCGACCACGTTCGAGCGCGCCGTCGACGGCAGCTTCCCCAGCGGTTTCGTCTACATCCGGGACGGAAACCCGAACCGACAGATGCTCGAGACGTCGCTGGCGGCGCTCGAAGCCGGCGCAGCGGCGGCGGCGTTCGCGTCGGGCATGGCCGCAACCCATGCGATCCTGCAGGCGCTATCGCCCGGGGATCGGGTGATCCTGCCCGACGACGCGTACTACGGGACGCCGCGGCTCTTGCGTGAGGTGTTCGCCCGCTGGGGGTTGGTGCACGTGCCGGTGAACCTGACCGATCTCGCGGCGCTCGATCGCGCCCTGAACACACCGACCAGACTGGTGTGGATCGAAACGCCGTCCAACCCGCTGCTGCGCATCACCGATGTCGCCGCGGTGGCCGACCGCGCGCATCGGGCCGGGGCACTGGTCGCTTGCGACAACACCTGGGCGAGCCCGGCCCTCACGCGCCCGCTCGCGCTCGGAGCAGATCTCGTGATGCACTCCAGCACCAAGTATCTGGGCGGCCACAGCGACGTGCAGGGAGGGGTCGTCGTCGGACGCGGGGACGACGAGTTCTTCGGCCGGATACGGTTGACCCAGGTGCACGGCGGCGGCGTGCCCTCGCCCTTTGATTCCTGGCTAATCCTCCGCGGTGCCCGGACGCTCGCGTGCCGGATGCGGGCGCATTGCGAGCACGCGCAACGGGTGGCCGATTTTCTTTCGCAGCACCGCGGCGTCAGCTCGGTGCACTATCCCGGGCTCAGCTCACACCCGGGACATCACGTCGCCGCGCGCCAGATGTCGGCGTTCGGCGGTATGCTCTCGTTTGAGGTGCCGGGTGGCCGGGCCGCGGCGCTGGCCGTCGCCGGGCGTCTCCGGCTCATCACCCGGGCCACGAGCCTTGGCGGGACGGAAAGCTTGATCGAGCATCGGGCGTCGGTGGAGGGTCCCCAAACCCGCGCCCCGGAAGGGTTGCTGCGGATGTCGGTGGGACTGGAGCATCCCGACGACATCGTCACCGATCTGGATCAGGCGCTCAGCGCTCCCTGAGCTTGTCTCACGACGGCCGGTATGGCGAGATGGACGCGGCCTCTGCCGACCCACGGTAACAGTCTTCCACGATCTGCCCTTGCTGCTCCATTCGGTACCGATCGAACGGCTTGGCCGGATCGATCTCGTACGCGTATGGATTCGGCCCCAATCCAAGACGCCAGCGAAGCTCTCGAGCCCGCTCGGCAATACCTCGCGCGTAGTAGCGGATAGGGCCCCACCGCTGGTACTGAGCGCAATGGGTCAGCTCGTGCGCGATCACGGGGATGGAATTGGCCGAGCCGTCCGGCAGAAAGACGTGGTTGCCCAAGGCGACGCCCCGGCCGCCGCTCAGCCGCAGGATGGCGCCACGGAGCAGACGCGAGCCGAGCCACCCACCCCCGCGGTGCAGATGAATGCGGGAGACGTCCATGCAGTGACAGAGCGTCCCCAGCGCCAGCAGCTCGTCGTCGGTCATTCTGGTCACCTGGTCAATTCCCCAGAAATTCGCCGATTGGCTGAAGCGTTTCGATGTGATCGCAAAAGATCTTGAAGGTGGCCAGAATCGGAACCGCCAGGAATGCCCCCGGGATTCCCCAGATCCACCAGAAGAACACCAGGCCGATGAAGATGGCCACGGGATTGAGGGTGAGCCGCCGGCCCAGCAGCATCGGTGTCAGGAAATTGCTCTGGATGAAGTTGATGGCGATATAGACGCCGGGAACCGCCATGGCGTACCAGAACCCGTCGAAGGCTGCCAGCCCCACCACCGCGAGAATGCCGGTCAGCACGACAGCGCCGACGTAGGGAATGTACTCCAGCACCACCGCGAGAACTCCCCACAGCACGGGGTTCGGCACCCCCAGCGCGGCCATGGCGACCGCCACCACCACGCCCTCGCCGATGTTGAGCAGCGTCATCACGAAGAGGTAGGCGGAGATCGAGGCTTCCGTCTCCCGCGCGATGGTCACCGCGCGTTTCTTATCCTTCAGCTGCGGCAGCACCTTGATCAGCTTCTGCAGGAACAGGTCTCCGACGGCGAGCAGGAAATAGAGCAGAATCGCCACCTCGATCGTCGCCGTGATGAGCGACTGAGTGCTGCCGAACAGGCGGTCGCTGAGGCTCGGCCCCTTCACCACCACCTCGGTGGCCTGATTGGTCTTCGGCGTCTCCGTTGCTTCCTCGACCTGTTCCGCCGTCTTGGTTACTTGCTCGACCGGCCGGCGGAGCTGTTGGAGCTCATCCTTTGTCTTCGCGAACGTCACGGGTGCTTTGACCAGCCACTCCCGCACCGGATCGGCCAGCGAGTACGCTGTCGCCGCCAGTACAAGCAAGGCTCCCAGCAGCACGATCAGCGCCCCGGCCGGCTCGGGAATGTTGATCCGCTTGAGGGCCCGCACCAGCGGGCTCAGCAGGAAGTCCAGCATCAGCGCCAGGACCACCGGTACGAAGAACGCCCGCGCGAAATACAGGGTGTAGAAGAACGCGAGCACGAACATGCCCGTGATCGCGATGGAGGTGATCTCCACCCGATCCCGGAGCACCGTCCCCACCCGGCTGATATCCGGCGGCTCGCCGGTGACAGGACTCGGCGGCGTCGGCGTGACGTCAACGTCGGGCTCTAACGACGAGTGCGGTCCCGTCTCCATGAACTACCCCTGTCCTGTGGCACGGAGTCGCGCTAAGGTTACCCGCTCTTGGGAGCAGTCGCTGTGTGCCAGCGCACCTGCGGTGTGCGGACTCTCTCCTCGGCTCTGGAAATGGCTCGCCTTTGGCAATCGATCGTGTCCGTGTGGACGTGGATCGTGCTCGGCTCGTGCATGGTGCTGTGGCTGCCTGCAATGGCGGTGGTCCGGCTGGTCACGGCGCGAACCGATCCCGGCCGGTACACTGTCGGATTGATGTTCCGGAAGATCGCCGTCGTCACTGCGGCGCTGAATCCGCTGTGGCGGTTCCGTAGCTCCGGCACGCCTCCGCCCGACCCACGGCGTCCATACGTCGTGGTCGCCAACCACGAGTCGTTCGCCGATATCCTCCTCGTCAGCCACCTTCCATGGGAGATGAAGTGGCTGTCCAAGGCCGAGTTGTTTCGGATCCCCGTCCTGGGATGGCTGATGCGCCTTGCCGGGGACATCCCCGTCAGGCGGGGGGAAGGCCGCAGCGCCGTCGAGGCACTCCAGGCATGCCGGCGCGTACTGGCCGGCAAGGTCTCCGTGATGATCTTCCCCGAAGGCACCCGATCTGTCACCGGTGAGATGTTGCCGTTCAAGGACGGCGCCTTCCGCTTGGCGGTCGATGCCGGCGTCCCGATTCTTCCGCTCGCTCTCCGCGGCACCGGCCCGGCACTCCCCAAGCGCGGTTTTCTTTTTGGGCGTTCCGTCGCTGAGGTACGTGTGCTGGAGCCGGTTGAGACGGCGGGTCTCACAACGAAGGACGTTCCCAAGCTGCGCGATCAGGTCCGCGCCCGCATCGTCGCTGCCCGCGAGACGCTGGGACGCCCGGTCGTCCCGCCGGTCGACCGGGCCAGTGGGTCACCCAGTTGAGTCGCGTCCCAAATCCGCGGGCGCCCGTCCCCGTCCTGCCGCCCCGCCCAGGGCGAGGAGCGTGATGAGGTACGGGAGGACAAGCAGGAGCTGGTAGGGAACCGAGGAATTGGAGGCCTGGAAGACGAATTGGAGCGCGGTTGCCACCCCAAATACCAGGGCTGCCAGGGCCGCGCCCACGGGGTGCCATCGGCCCAGGACGACGATCGCGATCGCGACGTAGCCGCGGCCCGCGGTCATTCGTTCCGCGAAAGACCCGACTTGTCCGAGGACCAGGCTTCCCCCGGCCAGCCCAGCGAGAGCGCCGCCCATCACGGTTACGCTCAGCCGAACCAGACGGACCGGCACGCCCGCCGCCGCCGCCATTGAGACCGACTCGCCCGTTGCCCTCAGAGCCAATCCCGGCCGAGTGCGGAACAACGCCCACGCGATCAACGGCACCAACGCCATGGCGATGTAGGTGGGTGGCGGCTGCCGGAAGAGCGCCGGGCCGACAATCGGGAGGTCGGCCAGTAGCGGGATCGGAACCGGCGCGAGCGTGGGGACGACGCTCACCGCCGTTCCGCTCGCGACCCACTGGCGATGGACCGCGCCCGTGAGGCCCACGCAGGCGAGCGTCACCGCGGTGCCCGCGATGATCTGGTTGACGCCCGCCGCCACGACGATCCCTCCCAGCACTAGGGCGACCATCGCGCCCAGGAGCATCGCCGTCGCCAGGCCCTGCCACGGGCCACCGCTCGCGGCCACCATGGCCGAGGCAAGGGCGCCGGCAAGCATCGCTCCCTCGATCCCCAGGTTGATCACACCGCCTCGCTCGGTGACCGTCTCACCCAGCGCAGCGAGTAGGAGGGGCGTCGCCACTCGTACCGCGGCAGCGAGAAAACCGGTGAAGGCGAGTGCGTCGAGCCCGTCGATCACGGAACCGGTGCCGCCACAGGTTCGGGCACTTGTAACTGTCGTCGCCGCCTCGCCGCCGCATCGCCAAGCAGGACGGAAACGATGACGACCGCTTCCACGACGTACACCAGGACTGCAGGCACCCCGGCCTCGCGTTGCATGGCGCCGGCGCCGGCCTCGAGCGCGCCGAACAGAATGCCGGCGACCAGAACCGCCAGCGGGTCGAGACGCCCCAGGAGCGCGACCGCGATGCCGGAGAACCCGTAGCCCGGCGAGAGGTTCTGAAACAGCGCGTACGACACACCGCTCACTTCGATGCCGCCGGCGAGGCCTGCCAATGCTCCCGATATGAGCAGCGCTACGGCGGTGGTCCGCGAAACTCGAATCCGCCCGACGACCTCGGCCACGCGCGGGCCGGCACCGCAAGCGGTGAGCGCGAAACCCCACCAGGTTCGGCGCATCAGGTAGGCCAGCCCGCATGCCAGGAGCACTGCGGCGGCGAAACCGAGATGCAACCGGGTTCCAGGCAAGAGCGGCAGGCGTGCGCCGGCGGCTATGGGATCGCTTTGGGGATAGATCCCCTTCGACTCCTGTAGCGGCCCCTGCACCGCCCAGCTCACCAGCGCCTCGGCAACAAAGTTCAGCAGCAGCGTGCTGATGACCTCGAGCACGCCGAAACGATGCTTGAGCCACGCGGGAAGGGATGCCCAGGCGAGCCCAGCCACCGACGCGGCAAGCCACACCGCAGCGATGGCGAGGGAGGGTGGCAGCGTCGCTACATGGAGCCCGATCGCGGTCGCTGCGATCGCGCCGGCGTAGAACTGACCTTCGGCTCCGATGTTGAATACGCCTGCGCGGAACGCGATGCAGATGCCGAGTCCGATGACGGTGAGCGGCACCGCCCGAACCAGTGTCGCGGAAGTGAAGGCGTACCATGAGCCGAAGGCCCCACGCGCCATCGCCGCCAGCGCGGCGGCGGCATCGTAGCCGGCCAAGGCGAGAAGGAACGCGAGGAACGCGACCGCCCCGAGTAACGCCGCGACCGCAACTCGCCAGCGGCCGGTCATGTCCCCGAATCCTGCGCGAGCATCATGGCGCCCACCATAGACCGGTCCACGCGCGGTGGCGCCTCCCGCACCGAGCCGCGGGCGACGACGATCAGCCGATCTGCGCTCGCGAGGATCTCGTCGAGATCGCTCGACCACGCCAGCACCGCCGCGTCCGCGTCTGCGGCGCGCCGAAGTTCCGCCCACACGCTCTGCGCGGCCTGCAGGTCGAGCCCCCGAGTGGGGTTCTCCGCCACCACCACCCGAGGTGCGAGCTCGAGCGCGCGGGCCACGACCAGCTTCTGCTGGTTGCCTCCACTCAGCGAACCGGCAGGCGCGTCAATATCCGATGCCCGGATCCGAAACCGTGACAACAGGTGGCCGGTCCGCCTCCGGACGGTTCGCCAGTCGATACGCCCTCGCCGAACCCATGGCGCGCCGGCTCCCATGCCCAGCGCAACATTCTCGGCCAGGGTCATGTCACGGATCAAACCTTCGGTGGTGCGATCCTCGGGAATGAAGGCGACGGGCCGCGCGACGCTGAGCGATCCTCGCTTAGGCGGGATCAGGCCGGCAACGGCGCGGAGCAGTTCGCGCTGACCGCTGCCCTCGATCCCGGCCACCCCGACGATCTCGCCGACACGTACCTGAAGTCGGGCGACCAGGACGGCGACGCCGCGGCCATCCTCCCGCTCGAGCGCGAGGTCTTCCGCGCTGATAGCAACTTGGTCCGACACCGGACGGGCGGTGGGATTCCGCGGCGCCGCCGACTCCGGCGCATGTCCCAGCATTGCGGCCGCCAAACCGGAGGCGGTCTCGCCTCGAGCAGGCCCGCTGTGAACCACCCTCCCGTTCCGAAGCACGGTGATCCGATCGGCGGCCGCGAGCGCCTCGTCCAGCTTGTGCGTCACCAAGACTGCCGAGCCCCCCTGCGCGGCAAAAGCGCGCAGCCGGCTGAGGACTTCATCCGCCTCCGCCGGCGCCAGCACCGCCGTCGGCTCGTCCAGGAGCAGGATCGTCGCATCGGCGGCCAGCGCCTTGAGAATCTCGAGACGTTGCCGTGCGCCGACCGGCAGTGTGCCGGTCAGCGCGTCGGGCTCCAACGACAGTCCGGTCCGGTCGGCGAGGGCAAGGACCCGCGCGGCAACGTCGCGCGGGCTCGACACCGGCCAACCGGCGGAGAGGGCCACGTTGTCCGCCACGCTCAATGCCGCGATAGCAGTGAAGTGTTGATGGACCATGCCGATGCCCGCGCGCCGCGCCGCCCGAGGTGAGGAGACGACGTGCGGGACGCCGCGCACCGTGATCGAACCAGCGTCCGGCTTGACCAGGCCGCCGGCGACGTTCATCAACGTGGATTTGCCCGCTCCATTTTCACCGAGCAAGGCATGCACTTCGCCGGCCGCAAGCGTGAAATCGGCCCCGCGCAGCGCGTGCACGGGGCCGAAACGCTTCTCGATCGCACGCAGCTCCAACGCCGCGGTCACAGCCCGGTTGGGTGGTGGTGGAATTCCCAGGGAATCTGAAATTGGGTCGAGAGATGTGCGGCGAGCGCCTGTACGCCCAACTGCTCGGTCGCATAGTGACCGGCGTAGATCAGATTCACGCCCCATTCCATCGCGTCGAAGTAGGTATGGTGGGGTCCTTCGCCGGTCACGAACGTATCGAGCCCCGCCTCCCGAGCCTCGGCGACCATCGTTCCAGCTCCGCCGGTGACGATACCCACGCGCCGAACCTGTTCCGGCCCTCCTGGAATCAAGCGGACATCGCCCCCCAGGATCTCTCGGAGCCGGACGGGAAGGGCGTCGCGCCGCCATAGGTCCGCCGGTGCATCGCCCCAGACCCCGATCGGGACGCCGCGGTAGTTTCCGAACCACCCGCCAACGGCCATACCGAGCCGATTCGCAAGCACGACGTTGTTGCCGATTACCGGATGCACATCGAGCGGGATGTGGGCTGCGTAAAGCGCGATGTCATGGTCGAGAAGCGCGCGCACTCGGCGCAGGCGCCGCCCGGTCAGGGGCACGTTGCCGTCCCAGAACAGACCATGATGTGCCAACAGCAGCGGGGAGGCGTCAGCGTGATCCGAGGTTGGTTGCCCGCAATCGGCGATGGTTTCGAGCGAGGCATCCACTGCGGCCACGATCCGGCCGATCTCGCCGCTGTTCTCGACCTGGAGCCCGTTTACCGCATCGGGCTCGTCCGGTACCTCACGAATGCGCAGGTACTCGTCGAGGTAGCGCGCGATGTCGACCAGCGAGCTCAATGCAACGCCGCCAGGGGGGAAGGTGCCAGGAGGAGCGTCCCGGCCGCGATGGAGTCGGCTGCGGCTTGTACCCTGGCCTGGAGAGGCGTCGGGACCACGCCGGTCAGCGCAGGGTTCGGTTGGTAGCGAATCACGCCGCTCTTGAGACCGAACTCCTTGGGCTCGGGTTTAAAGCTTCCCGATTTCACGTCGCGGGCTACGAGCAAGAAGGAATGGGGCAGGTCGATGAGGGCCGACCCGACGACCCGGTCCGGCGCGAGAGCCGTCTGGTCCGCGTTGGAGCCGAACAGGTAGATCCCACGAGTTTCGCGGGCGGCCTGGAACAGGCCCAACGCCGCCGCGTCGGCATTGTGATGAAAGACATCGGCGCCGGCGCGGATTAGCGCCAGTGCCGCTTCCCGCCCAGCCGACGCGTCATCGAAGCTGTTGAGGTAGATCTTGCGGGAATCGGTCTTGGGGTTCACCGCCTTTGCGCCCCGCACCCAGCCTTCGTACGCCGCCTCGATCGGGGGTAACTCTATCCCGCCGACGAAGCCGAGAATGTTCGAACGGGTGATGCCGCCCGCCACCATGCCGGCGAGATAACTCGCCTGCTCGAGACGATAGACGAGGGGAGCAACCCGATGTGCCGCCCGCGCACCCGAAGTGACGATGAAGACGGGCTTCTCATACTCCGCCGACACCCGCTCGGCCGCACCCTGGAACTCGAACCCATGGGCAAAGACCAGATCGTATCCCTGTGCCGCATAGCTCCGAAGCGCTTCCTCCTGCTCGGCAGGCGTCCGGGCCTCGACATGAGAGATCGCAACGCCTAGCGAATCGCGGATCTGCAGCAGACCCTGATAGGCTCCAGCATTCCAGGCGGCGTCGGCAATCGATCCGGGAGTTATCAGCGCTACCCGCATGCCGGCGTCGCCTGCGCCCGCGCTACAACCGACAAGCGCCAGAAGGGCGACAGCAACCGAGCAGCGTCTGATCATTGTAAACATTGTTGACGAACGAGCGCCAATCAGGCGGTCTCGCTCGCGACCGGCTCCTGGATGCGCACTTCGCCGCTGACCCGTCCCCCCTCCATCACCGCGATCCGCGGAGTATGGATGTTGCCGGTCACCGACGCGGTGGCTTGCAACTCGACCCGCTCGAGCGCGTGGATCGAGCCGACTACCTCGCCTCCGACGACTGCCTCCCGCGTGTGGAGGTCGCCTTCGAGCAGAGCCCCTTGTCCCACAAGCACTTGGCTCCCAGCGCGCACGGTCCCGCGGATCCGGCCTTCGATCCGCACGACGCCTTCCGTCTCGATATCTCCAACAATCGCCATGTCCTTCGCGATGATCGAGAACGGCATCTGATCGCTTTTGCGGCGCCGAAGTTCGTTGCCGTGCTCGTCGCGGGGGTGACTGGCGGAGAACAGGCTCATCGTCTGTTGTCTTTCACAAGGGTGAGCGGGTCGAGGGAGACGCCTTGGCGCCGGACTTCGAAGTGCAGGTGGGGCGCGGTAGACCGTCCGCTGTTGCCCGAGAGCCCAATGGCGTCACCCGCCTGTACTGTTGAGCCCGAATCGGAGAGGATCCGCGACAAGTGACCGTACATTGTCTGGTAGCTGTCGCGATGCTGTAGCAATACGAAAGCCCCGTACTCCGGGTCGGAGCCGGTCTGCGCAACGGTGCCGGCGCCGGACGCCCGGACCAGACTGCCGACCGGCACTGCAATGTCGAGACCGGGGTGATTCTCCTGGGCGCTGTCGGTCACCTGGCCACGGGTGAGGAACCCGGATTCGTCGAGCGGCCAGCGACGCGG
>DASSUE010000100.1:0-6428 GCA_035707305.1 Gemmatimonadales bacterium | reverse complement strand
CGACCATATCCGCGTGATCGCGATCTGCCCCGGATCGGTGGCGACCGGCATGCTGCAGGATCAACCGCTGCTTCAGGCCGATGCGCAGAAGATCCTCACCCCGGACGACGTCGCGGCGACCGTGGTTCACGCGATCACGCTTCCCCCGCGTGCCCTCGTGAGCGAGCTCGACATCCGCCCCACCGACCCCTAGCACTGTAACGGTTGGGCGCGGCGGCCGCGGTCGCGGCTTGACAGCACCAGGAAGATGGGTACGGTAGCCGTACCAGTCGTACACTGCCTTACCGGATTATCCGAACAGGATCCGACATATGCGCAACGTCACTCTACTTTGTGTGGCCGGGCTGGCGGTCGTCGCGGCTCCGGCGCTGGCACAGAACCGCTCGATCTCGAGCCGGGGCACCGGTTCGCTCAGCGTGCCGCAAACGGCAGCCATCCCCTTATACGACGTCAAGTTCAACCAGTCGGGTCGGATCGTCACGCTGGTGTTGGTCGGCAAGAATCCGGCGCTGCCCTTCACCCTCGAAGGCCAGATCACCGGAAGCACCACCGCCAGTGATCTCCCGGTGCAGATCACCGGTGGGCTTCGCGATTCAGAGACACGGGGCTCGGGGCGCATCGTACTGACCGGAAGCTCGGTCGCCACCATCGACCTTCGCGGCACCGGCAAACAGGGCGCGTTCTCGCTCCAATTCCGTGGCGACGGCACCGACACCGGCGGCGGGGGCGGCGGCGGACCCGACTTCGACACCGGCGCCCGCCCGCTGAACGAGTCCTCGATCGGCAACGGCACCCTCGATCTGTCGGGTCGCCGGTACAACCTGCGGGACGTGCGTATCCGGCTCTACGACAATGGGCGGGCCGAGCTGGGGTTCGGCGGCGACCAGAACGTGGAAGGGCGTGGAGTTTGGCGCCGGGGGCTCAGCGGGCGCGCCGACCTGACCCTCAACCAGTGGAACGGCCAGCGGACCAGTGCCACCGGGATCGTGATGTTCAGCGGCCGCAGCATCCAGCGGATCAACGTGACCGTACCCTCGCAGAACGTCCGGGTCGATTTCTATCCCGGTCAATTCGGCGGCGGGGGTGGGGACAACAACACCGGCGCCCGCCCGATCAACATGTCGATGCGCGGGAGCGGAACCTACGAGGTGTCCGGCCGCCGCTACGATCTCGAGGAGCTGAACATCCGGCTGCGAGACGACGGCCGCGCCGAGCTGCGGTTCGACGGGGAGCGGAGCGTGAGCGGCGAGGGGACCTGGCGGAGGGGGTCCGGCGGTCGGGCGGACATCGATCTGATCCAATGGGATGGGCGCCGCCTTGGGGGCAACGCCTTTATCACGTTCCGCGGCAACGAGATCGAGATAGTCGGCGTCAACGTCCCCAACCAGAACTCGCGAGTCGAGTTCTACCCCGGTCAGGTCGGAGGGGGCGGGGGTGACGCAGCCCAGCCGGTGAACACGTCGTTCCGGGGTGCCGGCACGCTGCGCGAGCGGGGCCGCAACTATCAGCTGTACGAAGCCAGCGTTCGGCTGCGGGACGATGGCGACGTGGACTTGACATTCAACGGACAGCGGGACGCCAGGGGGCGCGGCCGGTGGAACCCGAGTGGGTCGGTCGCGATCATCACCATCACCGAGTGGGAGGGGCGGCGAGCGAACGGCCGCGGGAGCATCAGGTTCTCCCGTAATCTGCCGAACCAGATCGATCTATCGGTGCAGGGCGTGCAGATCACGTTCAACGCAACACCGCAGATTCAGCCGCGCTGAGCGGGCGGCACTGACCATCAATCCGGAGGCTGTATGGGTCTCATCATGACGATCGTCGTCGGTCTCATCGTCGGCATCATTGCCAAGCTGCTGATGCCCGGCAAAGATCCCGGCGGCTTCATCGTCACCACGCTGCTGGGCATCGCCGGCGCGGTCGTCGCGCGGTTCGTGGGACAGGCGCTCGGGTTCTACGGCGAGGGTGAGACGGCGGGCATCATCGCGTCAGTGCTCGGCGCCATCGTGCTTCTGGCGCTTTACCGGCTCCTGAGGCGGGGCTCGACGACGTGACAGTGCGCTCGGGTGGCGGTCGGGGAAGGGGTGTAACGCTGCGGATGGGAGATCGCGCCTAAGGAGCGGTCTGCTTCCAGCCGAGCGAGTGGAGCGCGGGCATCAACGCGATGCGGCGCGCCAGCTCTACATATGGGGCGACGATGTCGGCCAGCTGCTGAAGTTGGGCGACATCGTCGCGGCCGATCGCGCCGAAGCCGCGGGCGGTGATCACGAGCGCACCGACGGTCCGGCCGGCCGCCCGCAGCGGCACGATCAGTTCGGTCTGCTTGGGCGATTCCGTCACTGCGTCCGCCAGCTCGTGTCGGAGCACCTGCTCCAGGGCGCTGCCCGCCACCGGCCTAAGCGGGATATCGGCCAGATGCCGGGCATCTCCCGGTTCGATGAACGCCACTCGGTCGCCGTCCGACATCCGCACTGCGATCACCAGCCGGTCACAGGGCACCATCGCCTTGACTTCCTCCGCCAGGCGGCGGGTGGCGTCGGCGAGCTTCGGGGTCGTGGCGAACATGTCGGCCACCCGCGCGCGATGGGTGGGGCCGCTTCGCAGCGCACCGAGCTGCTTTCGCAACACGTGCATCTGAGACGCCAGCACATATGCCTCGACTTGCGGCGCGAGCAGGCGGCCCAGGTCCTGGATCAGGTCCGCGTCGTCCGCGTGATAGAGATCTGCAACCGTACTCCCCACGACCAGGTGCGCAGCGAGATGCCCGCCCGCCATGATCCGAGTGGCGAGTACGGAGCGGATCGATTGGCCGGGTGGGATGTCATCAGCGAAGACGCTGCCGGGCCACGCCGCGTGCGCGGGGGCGTCGGAGAGCCGGACGACGGACTCGCCGGCGAAGAGGCTCGCCAGATCGATTCGATCGCGTGACACCACCAGCGTCGGATCAGCCCACGGTGGCGGGCCGGCATGTCCGGCCAGCCGGTACTGATCCCCCGGTCCGGGGGCGGGGATGAACACCTCGAACAAATCGTGTGGTAGCTCGGGATCGAGCGCCTGGGACACTAGCCGGAAGAATTCCCGCGGCGACTTCGCTTCGCCCCAGGCCGCCGTGACGGCCGCTACGAAATCCCGCTCGCCACCGCCCGGCACCCACCGTCGCGCCAGCTTGGCGAACGTCGGCGCCAATGCCGCCGCCACCTGCGTCGCGACCGCGCGCTCCGGTTCCTTGTACCGCTCCGGAGCGAGGTCCGCCATGAGCAGGAGTCCCACGTCCCGCCGTCCGAAACGGATCGGCAGGCAAAGCACCGAGGCGTAGGCCCGCCGCACCACCTCCGCCACGCTCGCCAGTTGCGCCTCGCTGAGGTTCGGATTGGGAACCGGCACGGCCAGATTGTCCTGCGCCAGCTCCTCGGGGGCGAGCAACTGGACAGTCCCGCGCGCCGGGTACAGCCACAGCGCCAGCAGCGTGTGCGGCAGCTCCACGCCGAGCGCATTCGACAGCGCCGCATGCCAGGTCGCGAGCACCAGCGGATCCCGCGCCGACTCCTCGGCTCGGATCAACGGAATCAGAGGAAGCGCTCGCCCCATCGTCATGCAGCGCTAGTCAAGCACGACGTATGCCTCGCCGCCGTACCATCTCTAGCCCCATAAACGACAGGCACTTGAGTGGATGGCCCCAACCCCAGCGACATCCGCTGCGCGCCTGGTGCCGCGTCCTGCACCGCGGGCTTGCAGGCTGGCACCGTTGCGGCACAAGAAGTTAGCGTACGGTTGATATACCCCCCTCCCCTATCTACTTTTGTTCAGGTCGACGCAGCGGGGCGGCGCGACGACGGAACAGTTTTGACGTGAGGCTGCGACATGAAGATCGCAACTCTGCACATCGAAGGCATGAGCTGTGGGCACTGCCTGCATGCCGTCAATCGGGCACTGAGCCGGCTGCCGGGCGTCTCGGTCGATTCAATCCAGATCGGCCGCGCCTCGGTGCAATACGACGAATCGCTGGTCGGACCCGCCGATATCCATCAGGCCGTCAACGACGCGGGATACCGAGCCACGATCTCATGACATCGGCCGAGATCATCGTCACGCTGGCCGGCATCGCTGGGATCGCCTGGGTCAACTGGTACTTCTTCCTTGCCAGTCGATCCGCGACCGGCGCCAGCATCCGCGGGGGCATGCAAATCGCCCGCATCGAGGTGGACAACGGCTACGCTCCCGCCGTGATCCGGGTGAACGCCGGGCAACCGGTGCGACTGGAGTTCCATCGGGTGGACGGATCCAGCTGCACCGAAGAAGTCGTGATTCCGGATTTCGGCATTCGGCGGTTCCTCCCCAATGGCCGAACCACATCGGTCGATTTTACGCCGTCCGCGGCCGCCGATCACGAGTTCGCCTGCGGAATGGGCATGATACGCGGCAGGATCATCGTCAATGGCTGAGACATGCAGCATTGAGGTGTCGGGAATGACCTGCGCCGCGTGCAGCAGCCGGGTGCAGCGCTCGCTCGAGCAAACGCCGGGCGTCCAGGACGCGTCGGTCAACCTGATGACCGGCACCGCCACCGTCGCATTCGACCCGGCGGCCGTCTCGACGCGCGGCCTCTTGGACGTCATTCGCGGAGCAGGCTACGGCGCCGAGCTGCCGCCACCCGACGCCTCGCCCGAGGAACTGCTCCAGCTGCAGGATGCGGAGCGAGACGCCGAGCTGGCCCAGCTCCGCCGCAAGCTGGTCGTGAGCCTCGTCGCGGGCATCGCCGCCGTAGCGCTGTCGATGCCCGGCATGATCGGTGTCGAGCCGGCGGCGGCTCGGTGGGTGCTGCTGCTTATCACTCTGCCCGTCGTGCTATGGGCAGGCCGCCATTTCTATACCCGGGCCTGGGCGGCGTTCCGGCATCACGCCGCCGACATGAACACGTTGATCGCGCTGGGAACCGGAACTGCGTTCGGCTTCAGCGCGTTCATGACGGTTGCCGCGGACTGGGTGACGGCCCACCGGCTGGAACCTCAGGTCTACTATGAGCCGGTGGTGTGGATCATCGCCCTCGTGCTGCTTGGCAACGTCCTGGAGGCTCGTGCGAAGGGCCGCACATCCGGCGCGATCCGCCGCCTGATCGGTCTCCGTCCTTCCACGGCGCGGATCGTCCGCGACGGAATGGAGGCGGAGGTGCCGGCGGATCAAGTGCAGGTGGGCGATGTCGTGATCGTCCGCCCGGGCGAGCGCGTCCCTACCGACGGCGAAGTGACCGATGGACGCAGCTTCGTGGACGAGTCCATGCTGACCGGTGAGCCAGTGCCGGTCGCGAAGGAGCCGGGTTCCGTGGTGGTCGGCGGCACGCTGAACGGCAACGGCGCCCTTCGCGTTCGCGCGACGCGGGTCGGCCGGGACACGGTCCTCGCCCGCATCATCCAGCTGGTTCGCGCCGCACAGGGCTCGAAGGCGCCCATTCAGCGGCTGGCCGACCGGGTCGCGGCCGTATTCGTCCCGGTGGTGATTTCGATCGCGATCGCCACGTTCGTGCTCTGGTACGATCTGGGGCCGGAGCCGGCGTACCTGCGGGCCCTGGTCTCTGCGGTCACGGTTCTCATCATTGCGTGTCCCTGCGCGATGGGGCTCGCGGTGCCGACGGCGGTGATGGTTGCGACTGGTCGCAGCGCCGAATTGGGCGTGCTCATCAGGGGCGGCGATGCGCTGCAGCGAGCAGCCGAAGTCGACACCGTGGTCCTGGACAAGACCGGAACGGTTACCGAGGGCCGGCCCACCGTGGACGTGCGGAACTTGGACGATGAAAGCCTCCGCCTGGCGGCGTCGGTCGAGCGATTGAGCGAGCACCCCATCGCCGACGCCATCACCGCCGCGGCGGCAGCGCGCGGTCTCCGGCTGACCGACCCGGACGGATTCGAAGCCGTGCCGGGCCGGGGCGTCAGCGGCCGGGTGGGCGGGCAGACCGTCCTGGTGGGCAGCCAAGTGCTGATGCGGGAGCGCGGGATCGACGTTTCCCTGCTCGAGCCTCGGGCCGACGCGGTCGCCGCCGACGGGGCCACCGCCGTGTTCGTCGCCGTCGATGGCAGGGCGGTCGGACCCTTGAGCATCGCGGATCGGGAAAAACCGACCAGCGCGTCCGCCGTCGAACGGCTGCGGCGGATGCAGCTGGACATCGTCATGCTCACCGGGGACGACCATCGCACGGCCCGAAGCGTGGCTGCCCGGGTCGGCATCGAGCACGTGATCGCGGATGTGCTCCCCGACCAGAAGCTGGAGGAGGTGAAGCGTCTGCAGCAGAGCGGCCGGCTCGTGGCGATGGTCGGGGACGGATTGAACGATGCTCCCGCGCTGGCGCAGGCTGATGTCGGCATCGCCATCGGCACCGGAACCGACGTAGCGATGGAAACCGGCAGCATCACCCTCATCCGGGGTGACCTGTTGGG
>DASSUE010000099.1:0-16648 GCA_035707305.1 Gemmatimonadales bacterium | reverse complement strand
GACGACAACGGCTTCGGCTTCGCGATCGCCAAGGCGCTGGCCGAAGCGGGCGCCACGATCGTGCTGGGCACCTGGCCCCCCGCGCTCGGCATCTTCGAGAATCTGCTGGAGCGCGGGAAGATCGCCGAGTCGCTGAAGCTCGCCGGCGGACGCACCCTGTCGTTCGAGCGCATCTATCCGCTCGATGCGGCCTTTGATACGCTGGACGACGCGCCGCCCGACATCCGCGAGAACAAGCGCTATCGCGAGCGGGGCGATTTCACCGTCAGTGGCGCCGCGACGCGGCTGAAGCAGGACTTCGGCGATCGAAGCCTGGACATCGTCGTCCACAGCCTGGCCAACGGGCCGGAGGTGCGGAACCCTCTGGTGGACACGAGCCGCGCTGGTTATCTCGCCGCGGTGAGCGTCAGCGCGTACAGCAACATCTCGCTGGTACGCCACTTCGCGCCGCTCATGCGGCCCGGGGGCTCGTTCGTGTCACTCACCTACATGGCGAGCGAGCGGGTAATCCCCGGATACGGTGGCGGGATGTCGTCGGCCAAGGCTGCGTTGGAATCCGACACCCGAACCCTGGCGTACGAGGCCGGCCGCCGTTGGGGCGTGCGAATCAATGCCATCTCCGCGGGCCCCTGGGCGTCCCGCGCAGCGTCCGCGATCGGATTCATCGACACGATGATCCAGTACACCACTGCGAATTCGCCCCTCCAGCGCCGGATCAGCGCCGCCGACGTCGGCAACACCGCGGCCTTCCTGTCGAGCCCGCTCGCCGCGGCGATCACGGGGACTGTCGTTTACGTCGACAACGGGTATCACGCGATGGGTATGGCGGTGGCCACCGATGCCGGCTGATCTGGTTTCGCGCGCCGACGGACCGGCATGGCGGATCACCATCGACCGGCCGACCCGCCGCAACGCGATCACGCCGGATCTCGCGGGAGCGCTGGCCGACGAGATCGTCGGTGTCACCGAGCGCGGCACCGCCTGCGCCATCCTGGTCGAAGGCGGGGGCGGACACTTTTCCGCCGGACTCGATTTGCGCTGGCTGGCTTCGCTCGGCGCCACACCAGCCTCATCGGAGATCCGAGCCGGGCTCGCCAAGTTTCAGGCCGCCATTCTCGCAATGGTGCGAGCGCCGGTGCCGGTCGTGGCGCTGGTGCGCGGATCGGCGGCGGGATTCGGCGTGGACCTCGCCGTCGCTGCTGACGTGCGCCTGGCTGGGACCAGCGCATCGTTCACGTCGGCCTTCGCCCGGATGGGTTTGGTACCGGACGGCGGATCCACCTATGGCTTGCCCCGTCTCATCGGCGACGGTGCCGCGCTTCGATTCCTCCTCACCGGGGAGGTGGTGAAGGCCGACGCCGCCCTCCGGATCGGGCTGGTGGACGAGGTGGTGCCGGATGCAGCCCTCGATGCGCGCGTGGCGGAGCTGACCGCCGCGTTGGCCGGCGCCGCGGCCGGCAGCGTCGCCTCCATCAAACGACTCTGCCGGGCCGACGAGATCACGAGCTTGGAGCGTGCGCTTCGAGCCGAAGCCGAGGCGCAGGTCGAAGCCTTCGCCGGCCCCGAGTTTCAGCGGCGGCTGATGGAGTTTCTCGCCCGCGGCGCCGCGACGCGGGAGCCCGCGTGACGGCCGGCGCCGCTCCGCCGCGTCCGATCTTCGTTCCCGATCTGCTCTCCGGAAAGGTGGCGCTGGTCACCGGCGGAGGCACGGGTATCGGGTTCGGCATCGCGTCGTGTCTCGCCCGGGCAGGCGCGTCGCTCGCGATCGCGAGCCGAAAGCCGGAGCACCTCGAGCCCGCCCTGGGCCGACTCCGGGCTTTGGGCGGACGGGCCATCGCCGCCGAGGTGAACGTGCGTGAGCCGGACTCCGTCAGCCGCATGATCGACCGGGTGACCGGCGAGCTCGGCCGGCTCGACGTCCTGGTGAACAACGCCGCGGGGAACTTCTACGCGCCGTCGGCCACGTTGTCCCCCAACGCGTGGCGGGCGGTGGTCGAAACCGATCTCTACGGCACCTTTCACTGTTGCCAGGCGGCGTATGCCCCACTCAAGGCATCCGGCGCCGGGCGAATCATCTCGATCTCCATGACGCTGCACTACCGTGGCTGGCCGCTCATGGCGCACGCGACGGCCGCCAAGGCCGGCATCGATGCGCTCACCCGAACCCTCGCGCTGGAGTGGGCACCCGACCGAATCACCGTCAATGCGGTGGCGCCCGGGCCCATTCCCACCGAAGGTGTCAGGAAGGCGTTCACACCTCCCAACGCCGAGGTGCCGGACCTCTTTCAGATGGATGCGTTCGCGCGCCGGGAGATTCCGGCCGGACGATGGGGCACGCCAGAGGATATCGGTCACATGGTGACGTTTCTCGCCGGCCCCGCGGGCGAGTGGATCACCGGCGCCATCATGGTGGTGGATGGCGGGCAATGGCTCTCGGGTGGCGGGCAGATAGCAGCACGGCAGAACAACCCGTGAGCACCGACCGGCTGTTCGTCGTGCTTGGTGCCGTATCCGGATTCATCGCGGTCGGCGCGGGGGCGTTCGGAGCGCACGGTCTCCGGGCTCGGCTCGCGCCGGACCTCCTCGTCGTGTTCGAAACCGCCGCACGATACCAGATGTACCACGCGCTCGCGCTTGTCGCGACCGCGTGGGTGGTGCATCGCTGGCCCGGTGCACTGGCCGAGTGGGCCGGCTGGCTGTTCGTCGCGGGATCTGTCGTGTTTTCAGGGTGTCTCTACGGGCTCGCCCTGAGCGGCTTGCGCTGGCTCGGCGCGGTCACTCCGCTGGGTGGGCTGTGCTTTCTGGCGGGATGGGTATGCCTGGCGATCGCGGCCGCCAGGCCGTCTAGCGAATGAAGTGCGGGGCGCGGGCGAGCACCCGGAACAGCACGATCAGTACGAGCACCAGCGCAACCCCGGCGAACGCCAGTACCACCCGGACCCGCTTGAGCGCTTCCTGCTGCAGCCGGATCGATTCCGCCTGATTGCGAAGCGCCTCCCGGTAGCTCTCCACGTGCTGGCGCTGCAAATCGCGCATCTCTTCCAGCAGGCGCACCACCCGATCGTCATTCATTCGCCTCCTCCACGATCCGCATCTGATCGTCGGCCCGAAGCGCGGCCCAGAGAGCCTCCCGGATCCGCGTGAGCGCCGCCGTGTCCGGCTTGTGGAACAGGCGGCGCACGATGCTCAGACCGGGATCGTATGCCACCGACACGACCCACTGGGCACCTCTCCCGCCGTCCAGCTCATCGACGAGCCCGATCGCGACCCAGAAGGTGTCTTTGCCTCGTGAGAGCCAGAATCCCCAGCCGTAGTCTTCCTGGATCGGGGCTGAAATCTCGAACCCTTCCGCCGCGAAATGTGAGACCTGGTCTCGAAGCCACGCGGCGAAGTCTTCGCCGAAGCAGTTCGGATTGATAAAGTGCGGTTTGGGCTCCTGGTACTCGAACCGCGCCGTCTCGACCGTCACTGAATCCATGCGCGCTCTCCCTAGGGACAGCCGTCAGGCATGGCTGAAGCGGGTCCACCAGCGGACCGGTGGCGGGCTAGGTCGGCGTTTAGGCATGCGCTCAAACGCAAGGCTTCCCGCACCGGGATCAAGGCGCTCAAGTGCTCCCGGCCGCTCCGCACCGCCACTCGGAGCGGCCGCTGTCCCTTGTACCCCGGGGCGGTGTTCACCGTCCGGATCGAGTCCCACGGGATGACAACCTCGCGAGCGGGCCAATGGTAGCTGAGCGCGACCCCGGCGTCGGTCCGCTCCAGGGCGTAGAAGGCCCGTCCCACCCCCGCGTAACCCAGCGCAGCGAAGGCCAGCGTGGTGACAAACGCGGCCGCCAGGTGCCACCGACGGAAGCGCACGCCCCGGCGCCGGAGCTCCAGCAGCCCGCCGGCCGCCAGCAGCACACCGATGGCGGTGAGAAACGCCCAGTAGACCGCGGCGCCGGCCACGCTCCCGAACGTGATCGCCATGGTCGCTCTCAGCTGTCGTGCTTGGCCCAGACGTAGAATACCACCGCGATCGCACCGAGCATGTACATGTTGCCCGGCACCCACATGAGCAGGCCGCCCAACTGCTGGTCGTCGATCGGCGACAGTCCCCAGGTCCTCGGCGCAACCGCGTACCAGTCGTAGAGCTCCTCGTCCGCGAACGTGATGATCGCGGCGACGAGCTGCATCGGGATGCTCACGAGGAAAAGATACAGCGCGCGCAGCCCGTAGCGGAGCGGCGGGACCAGCGTCGACGGGCTCATCGCAGGCCACCACATGATCACGGCGGCCACCATGAACATCAGGTGGGTCGCGACGTGCACCTCATGGTTCCGCATCATGAGGTCGTACATGGGCACGAAATGCCACACCGTCAGCGTCACCGTGAAGAGCGCGCCGGCGACGAGCGGGTAGGTGAGGAACCGGCCGACGCGCCGAACGGGAGGGACGCGGGCGAGCCCGTCGACCAACCACCCCGGCAGCCCCGCGATGAGAAGTGGCGGGAACACCAGCGTGAGCAGCAGGTGCTGCACCATGTGGATGCTGAACAGGTAGTAGTCGCTCAGGTCGTGGATCGGCCCGTTGAGCGACACCAGCAGGATGACCATGGCCGCCGCGAAGCAGGCGACCTGCCAGGCCTCCGCCGGTGGGTGGCCGTGCGCGCGCCGCCAGGCGCCGGTCCCCCAGGCGTAGAGCGCGACGAGGAGCGCTGTTCCGGCGAGCACGCTTGGATGGAGGGACCAGGAAGGCTCGAACGGTGTCATCGGCCGGCCGCGGTCATCGACCATCGCCGCCGCAAACGACAGGGGCGCACCGAAGTGCGCCCCGACAAACGGTTTCCAGCCAAGCGCCGTCGTCATCCCGACTTCGCGAACGCCATGTGGTACGCCATGAGGATGGCGAGCGACACGACGACGACCGCCGCGATGATCAGCGGAAACACGAACAGGCCGCTCAGCAGCCGGGGGTCCTGCTTGAGGTGCATGTAGAACATGGCCACGAGCGCGAACTTGGCGGCCGACAGCGCCAGCAGCATCGGCACGAACACCGAGCTGAGATCGCCCATCACACCTGCGCTCGAGCCGTACGTGATCTCATACAGGGCCACTTCGAGGGCCGTCAGCACGAACAGCACGAACCCGATCTTGGCGTACACGCCCGGGGTCGGGTGCCCGTGCTCGTGTTCGTGAGGTTTGGCGTGGGAATCCATGGCGGGCGGCCTCACTTCATCAGGTAGACGACGGGGAAGATCACGATCCAGACGACGTCCACGAAGTGCCAATACAGCGCCGCGATCTCCAGGTTGAGCGACCGCTTGGGCGGCAGCTGCCCACGAACCGCGAGGATGAACATCGTGATGAGCCAGATCACGCCCAGGGTGACGTGGGTGCCGTGAAACCCGGTCAGCGTGAAGAAGCTCGCACCGAACAGGTTTCGCTGCAGGGTGAGGCCCTTGTGCACGAAATGGGTGAACTCGTACACCTGCATCCCCACGAAGAAGAGCCCGCAGGCGATGGTCGCGGCGAGCCAGCCGAGGAGCATCTTGCGGTTGCCCCTCTGCGCGCCGTACAACGCCAGCACGATGAAGAGCGAGCTGAACAGGAGGAGCGCCGTTCCCAGGGTCACCAGCGGGATCTCGAAGATCGGCTCGAGTACCTTGCCGGTGGCCGGGTCGGTCCACGGCTCGTGCGGGAACGGTCCGACCAGGCTCTTGCCCCGGTAGGTGACATACGTGGCGATGAGCGAGGCGAAGAACAGACACTCGGACCCGATGAAGGTCCAGATCGCCACCTTGCGGCTATCGATGCCGGTCGAGGTCTCGATCGCGTGGGCTTCTGCGGACATTGGCTCTGGGCTGAGGGCTAGTGATGCGCGCCGTGCGCCGGCGTCGTGAACTCAGAGTATCCCTTCTCGAACACCCACTGGAAGAATCCGAAGAAAAGCACACTCGTGCCGACGACGATGCCCCACGGCCCGGTCTTGGGCGAGAACATGATGCCGAGGTTCAGGAGCAGGAGCCCGAACGCGGTCACCAGCGGCCAGTAGGAGGGATTGGGCATGTGAATGCCGGCGCCGGTGCCGTGCGTGGGCTCCGGCAACATGCCGCCGTGCTCCCGTTTGAACTCCCACAGCGCATCACGGCTGTGGACCTGCGGCGTGGTGTCGAAGTTCCACTCCGGCGGCGGCGACGAGATCGACCACTCCAGCGTGGCGCCGTTCCACGGATCGGCAGGCGTCTTGGTGCCGGCGCCGCGGTGGGTCTTGACCATGTTGTAGAGGAACACGAGGAACGCCAGCATGATGATGAAGGCGCCCACGGTTTCCATCTGGTTCCAGATATCGAAACCGAGTCCCGCGTGATAGGTGTAGACCCGACGCGGCATTCCGTAGAGACCCACGAAGTGCATCGGGAAGAACGTCAGGTTGAACCCGATGAACATCAGCCAGAAGTGGAGCTTGCCCAGCCCCTCGTCCAGCACGCGTCCGAACATCTTGGGCCACCAGTAGTAGGCGCCCGCTGTGAGCGCGAAGATGCTCCCGCCGAACAGCACGTAGTGGAAGTGCGCGACCACGAAGTAGGTGTCGGTCTGCTGGAGGTCGTGCGGCGCCACCGCGTGCATGACGCCCGACAGCCCGCCGATGATGAACATCCCGATGAACGCGAGCGCGAAGTACATCGGCGTTCGGTACTGGATTGAGCCACCCCAGACCGTCCCGATCCAGTTGAAGATCTTCACGCCCGTGGGGATCGCGATGAGCATCGTGGCGAGCGCGAAAAACGTGTCGGCGATGGGCCCCATGCCGGTCGCGAACATATGGTGGCTCCACACCCCGAACCCAACGAACGCGATAAACGCCCCGGAGAACACCATGGCCGCGTAGCCGAACAGAGGCTTCCGCGAAAAGACCGGCAGAACCTCGGAGATGATGCCGAACGCCGGCAGGACAAGGATGTAGACCTCCGGGTGCCCGAAGATCCAGAACAGGTGCTGCCAGAGGATCGGATCGCCGCCCCCCGAGGGGATGTAGAAATGGGTGCCGAAGAACCGGTCGAACATCAGGAAGATCAGCGCGACGGTGATGACCGGAAACGCGAGCAGCAGGAGCACCTGGGTGATGAAGCTCATCCAGACGAACATCGGCATCCGCATCAGCTTCATGCCGGGCGCCCGGAGATTGATGATGGTGACGAAGAAGTTCACCGCCGCCGCGAGCGACGCCACGCCGAGCACCTGCAGTCCGAACAGCCAGAAGTCCACGTTCAGGCCGGGCGAATACTGCCGGGAGGTGAGGTTTGCGTAGCCGAACCACCCCTGGTTCGGCGCCGCGTTCACCAGGAATCCGGCGTTCATCAGGAGTCCGCCGGCCAGGAATACCCAGTAGCTGAATGCGTTGAGCCGGGGGAACGCTACGTCCCGCGCCCCGATCTGGAGCGGGATCATGTAGTTGAAGAACATCGCGCTGAGCGGCATGACGCCGAGGAAGATCATCGTCGTGCCGTGCATCGTGAACAGCTGATTGTAGAAATCCGGCGAGACGAGATTGTTGTTCGGCGTGAAGAGCTGCGCCCGGATGATGAGCGCCTCGAGCCCGCCGATCAGGAAGAAGATGAAGGCCGACGTCCCGTACAGGATGCCGATCCGCTTGTGATCGACGGTCGTCAGCCAACTCCACAGCCCGGTTTTTTCGCTGGGAGCGGCCGCCGCGTGTGTCTCGTGCCCAAGAACGGTGGTTGCCATGGCTCTCTGGATGTGGTTACCGGATGGTACGGAGGTACGCTGCGATCGACTTCGCCTCGGTCTCGTTGAGACCCAGGCGAGGCATCAGGACGCCCTGCTTCACCAGCTGCGGCTCGCGGATCCAGTACGCGAGGTTCTCGTCGGTATTCTCGAGGGTGCCGGCCGCGATCCACGACCGCGCACCGATGTTCGCGAGGTTGGGGCCGAGCATCCCCTTGGGCGCGTTGAGCGCCACCAGCGAATGACATCCGGCACAGCCCTTCGCCAGGAACAGCTTCTGCCCCTCGGCTACCGCGGGGTCCTGCGTCGCGGTCCGCTGTAACGAGGCGCCGACGCTGGTGGTGCGCACCGTATCCTTCGCGGCGGGCGCCGGCGGGGCCGGCGGCGCGGCCGCGAAGGTCCGCATCTTGGCCACCCAGGCATCGAACTCGGCCGGTTGGCTGGCAACGACGCGATACGCCATCTTCCCGTGCTGAATCCCACAGAACTCGGTGCACTGCGCCGGGTAGTTGCCCGGCTCTTCGGCGACGAACCAAAGACGGGTTTCCCGATTCGGGAACACGTCCCGCTTGCCCGCGAACTGCGGCACCCAGAACGCGTGCAGCACATCGGCCGAGCCCATCTTGAGATGGATGGTGCGATTCACCGGCACGTGGAGCTCGTTGGCCGTCGTGAGCTGATACGCTGGATAGCGGAACTCCCACCACCACTGGTGCCCGATGACTTCCACCGTGAGAGGTTTGCCGCTCGGCATCTCGTTGGTCTTGAAGATCGCCTTCACGGTGGGGACCGCGATCACGGCCAGAATCACGGCCGGGATGATGGTCCACACGATCTCGAGCGTCGTGTTCCCGTGGACCTGGTCCGGCTCGGCGTCGCCCGGGCGCCCGCGAAACCGGTACATCGCGTAGAGGAGCGCCCCCTGAACCAGCACGAACACGAGCACGGCCCACCAGACGGTCTGCATGAACACCGCGTCGGTGATCCGCGCAAACTCACCCTTGGGGTGGAGCACGCTCTGCGGATACTCGGCCTGACACGCCGGAAGGAGGGCCAGGAACAGCGCAAGAGCCAGCCTCCGAAGCTGCCGGCCCGCCGGTGAACCGGGAATCATCTGGTGAAAACCCTGTCGGTTAGTATTGCGATGGGTCCGCGGGAATCCGCCACAATCTGACACTCTACGCCGTCGACGGGGAACGGTCAAGGAAGATTTCCCGGCTCGCGCATCACGGCCTCGATCTCATCGGGGCGCTTCGGCACCTGCGACGACAGCACCTCGTGCCCGTCAGCCGTGACCAGTACGTCGTCTTCGATCCGAACGCCCAGCTGCTCCGTTGATATGTATATACCGGGCTCGATGGTCAGCACCATCCCCGCGGCGAGCGGGGTGTCGATCCGCCCGACATCGTGCACGTCCATGCCCAGCCAGTGGCCGAGTCCGTGGACGAAATAGCGGTCGCACGTCACCGAGCCGCACAGCGTCCCCGAGTTCGCCCGCATGTACTCGCGCGCCGCCTGGTCGAGTTGCTGGACGGTCACCCCCGGCCGGACCCGGTCGATGGCTGTCTGCTGCGCGCCGAGCACGAGCTGGTAGATCGCGCGCTGGCGGTCAGTGAAGGTGCCGGACACCGGTATGGTGCGCGTGATATCCGCCGTGTAGTAGCCGAACTCGGCGCCGATGTCCATGACCGCCAAATCGCCCGCGGTCATCCGGCGTCGATTCTTGTCGTAATGCAGCAGCGTCGAATTGGGGCCGGACCCGACGATGGACGGGAAGCCAAGCCGTTCCGCCCCGTCGCGCCGGAACACGTACTCGATGAGCGCCTCGGCCTGGTACTCGTACATGCCGGGCTCGATGCGGCGCATCGCGGCTCGATGGGCCTCCCCCGTAATCGCGATCGCGCGGCGGAGCCGCGCCAGCTCGTCCGCATCCTTGACGAGGCGGAGCTGGCTGAGCGGTACGGCCAGATCGCCGACCCGCAATCCGGCGCCCGCTTGCGCTCCCGCCAGCAGCGTGTCCTTGAGGAAAGGCGACTCGGCTTGCCCCGGTCCCGGCTTCAGGAACAGTTGCCCGCGGCGCGCCGCCGATTCCGGCCCGAAAACCAGGGCCGGCAGCTCCCGGCCCACCCTATCCGTACTGCGGACGTCCTGGATGCCGGTGCGCGCGGTCGCCTCCGGGCCGGGTGTCAGCTGCGGCCCGACCCATTGCTCGCTGCGATAATGCGTTACGGTATCGCGCGGGGGCAGGTACAGGACCGATTCCGCCAGTGCTCCGTCGCTCGCGACCAGGACCAACCACGCGTTGGGAACCTCGACCCCGGTCAGGTAGAAGAAGTCGTTGTCCTCCCGGTAGTCGCTGTCCTGGGGATAACTGCCCTCGATGCTGCGCTCCACTCCGGAGCGCATGACTGCGACACCGGTTCCCAGTCGTTTGGCCAGCGCCTCCCGGCGGGCACCCAGCCGGTCCACCGGCACCGGCCCCGCGGGGGAGCCCTGCTGGGCCGAGAGCTGCAAGAAAGGCAAGAGGATGGCGAGGATGGCGAATACAGCCTGGCGCACCAGAAATCTCCTTGGATTGGGACGGTCCGGACGAAGCCGGCGGCGCCGAAGTTTAGCGCCATCGCGCCCCGCGTTGGGCAGGGATATGTTTCCCGGCATCACCCGATGGCCTGCGTCCCCGGGGAGCATTCCTTGCCGGGGCGTCGATTTCTTTATCGCCGGACCGGACCACAGATGATTCGCGAGATGCGGGAAAAGCTCAGCCGCGAGATCGATGAGCTCACCCACGAACTGAATGTCATCCTTCCCCAGACGATCGCGCAGGCAGTCGAGCTGGGCGATCTGAGAGAGAACTCTGAGTACAAAGCGGCGCTGGAGCGGCAGCAGTTCGTCCAGGCCCGGCTGGGCCAGCTCCACCAGAGGCTCAACCAGCTGACGCAGCTCGCCAACACCGAAGCCCCCACCGACCGGGTGGGGCTCGGCTCGCGGGTCACTGTGCTGGATCTCGACACCCAGGAGACCGATACCTACATGGTGGTCCTGGCTGAAATGATGGACATCGATGCCGGACACATCTCGCTGGCTTCGCCGCTGGGCCGAGCGCTCAAGGACGCCCGGGTCGGGGACGAGATCAGCCTCCGGCTTCCCGCCACCATGCGGAAGGTTCGGGTAACAGAGCTGGTCACCGTGCATCAGGCCGAAACCAATGGCCAACGGGTGGCGACCGACACGCTCCCCCACCGGTAGCGCTGTGGATCAGCCCCGGCGGCAGCTACTCGTGGTCGGCGATCGGGTACTGGTAAGCCCGGAGGAGGGTGAAGACCGCACGCGGGTTGGCCTCTATCTGCCGGCGAGCGCACTCGACACCCAGCAGGTTCAGAGCGGGATCGTCATCGCCACCGGGCCGGGCGACCCCGTCGCGGACGTGGCTAGCCTCGATGACGAGCCGTGGAAGATCGGCACGCCGGAGCGGCGCTCGCGCGGCATGCAGGCCCGGGTGGGCGACCGGGCGATCTTCTTCCGCAAGGCCGCGGTCGAGATCACCTATGAGGAAAAGAAGTATCTCGTCGTCCCTCAGGCCGCGATCCTGGTGCTGCTCCGGAGCGATGAGGACAGCCCCGACGAGGAGTGATGGTGGTAGGTGTGTTACCACCTGTGGATCGTTTCGCCGCTCAGCCTCACCGAAATCAGATCCATGCTCCCGCGGGAGTTCGCCGCGGATGTCGCACCGGCACCCGAGCAGGCACGGTTTCGCCCGCTCCTGGCCGGGGCGCCGGCGGTGCGCCTGCGCGTCGGCGGGTGTGCCTGCCCGCTGCTCCTCGCCGGTGACGCGGAGGACGCTCACCATCTCCGGCGGCGCTACGCGGTCCTCGGCCTGCCCCGTGACCGCATCATTGCCGCCATCGAGTCGCATCGTCGAGGCAACCCGACCCCGGGCGACCCTGCCGCGCGGCGGGCTGCGCTGGCCAGGTTCGTGGTGGAGCATGCCCGAAACGCCGGGCCGACGCTGTACTATCTCGGATTCGGACCCGATCCTTCGGCCGCCGTGGGCAACAGAGCGGTGGCCGAAACGACCTCGGCCGCGGGCGTGCGCGCCGCGGCCGATACCTGGCTGCCGGAGGGAAGGTTGATCGAAGTTACCCGGTGACCGCGCAACGACCCATCACCGCTGAACCAGCTCCAGCCGCTCTCCCGTTTTGGTCACATACCCCGCCGCCTCTATCCGGGACGGATCGATCGCGTAGGCCTTGATCAGCGACTGCTTCACCGCGTCGGCCCGTGCGGCGGCGACCTGTTTGTCCTCAGTGTAGGCTTCCAGCCGGACCGCAAGGTCGGCGTGGGCCTTGAGCATCGCCCCGATGGCCTTGAGCGACTCGGCCGAGCCTTCGGTCATCGTGGCCGTCCCCGGCTCGAAGGCCACCCCTTCGATGGTCACCCGGCCTCCGCTGGACAGGTCGTCGTACAACTTCCCGCCGGCCGCGTCGTCGCCGGGGGACAGGGCGGCGGTAAGGGCTACATCGATCGCGTTGTTCTCCTGCGCCACGATCTCCTGAATCGCACGGTTCTCGGCGTTGCGGGTGACCGCGTCTTTCAGCCGCTTGCCGAATTGGGCTGCGGCGCTGTCGGGAGCCGCGGCGAGCAGAGCAACAGCACCCGCGATCGCGAGGAGCGGGCTTGGGCGACGGGACATCGGTCCTCCGGACGTGTGCGAACGCGGCAGGCCGCGTACGTTTGACGTTAGACGGATCGGCTCAATCGGCCCATCGAGCTTGGGAGGCCGGACCGAGGCTGTCAAGCTGCGAGGCGCAGGTGATGGACCAGGACATCGTGCGCAGGGATGCCACCTTTCTCGGGGCCGATGGCCTAGAGCTGTCGTGCTACGCGTGGTGGCCTTCCCGGGGCGTGCCGCGGGGCGCCCTCGCCAGCGTGCACGGCCTGGGCGACCACACAGCGCTGTACGACGTCGTTTTCGATCATTTCGTCCACCGCGGCTGGGTGGTGCACGGGTTCGATCTCCGGGGCAACGGGCGCTCTCCCGGCCGGCGGGGACATGTGGACGCCTGGTCGCTCTACCGGGAAGACCTCCACCGCTTCATTCAGCACGTTCGCGAGTTCAACTCCGGCCCCCTCTTCCTGCTCGGCACCAGTCTGGGCGGTGCCATCGTGCTGGAGTATGCGCTGCACCACCCGGAGCACCTGGCGGGGGTCGCCGCGGCCGCCCCCGCGCTTGGCCGCCCGAACGTGCCCGGGTGGATGCTGACGCTGGGGCGCGTGCTATCGCGGGTCTGGCCAACCTTCTCGCTGGAGACCGGGCTCGACCTTTCGGGCATCACGCGCGACGCCGCCGCGCTCGAGCGCATCACCGGTGACCGGCTGTTCCATCGGATGGCCAGCGCCCGGCTCTCGACCGAG
Source organism: Gemmatimonadales bacterium (assembly GCA_035707305.1). GTDB lineage: Bacteria > Gemmatimonadota > Gemmatimonadetes > Gemmatimonadales > GWC2-71-9 > DASQPE01. Next base: position 3,509 of record DASSUE010000099.1, on the reverse strand, counting down.
CTCACCGCCGCAGGGGAGCGGGTCCTGGCCGGGGTCCGAGATTTCCGGGTGCCGCTCCTGCTGCTCCATGGCAGCGCCGACCGGCTCGTCCCCCCGGACGCCACGCGGTCATTCGTCGCGCTGGCCGACCCGCACCTGGTCGAGTATCACGAGTACCCCGGTGCCTACCATGCGCTGTTTGCCGACACCGATCGCGCCGCCGTCCTCGCCGACCTGGAGCGGTGGATCGCGGCGCGAACCATGGCGGAACGATGAGCTTGTGGCGGATGATCGGGCGGGCGGTTCTGCTCCGCTGCCCCGCCTGCGGCGGCGGACCGGTGTTCCTGCGCTGGTTCCGCATGGCTCCGTCCTGCCCCAGCTGCGGGCTTCACTTCAGCCGCGGCGAACCCGGCTACTGGCTCGGGGCGTACTTCATCAACCTCGTCGCCGCGGAGACAATTTTCTCGCTGCTCCTGGGCGGCGTGCTCTGGTGGACCTGGCCCGACCCGCCGTGGGGTGCTCTGGTATGGGAGCTCGGCATCGCTATGGTCCTTGCGCCGGTGGCGGTCTATCCGTTTTCCCACACCTTGTTCCTCGCCTTCGATCTGTGGTTCCGGCCCCCCGATCCCGAGGACTACGAGGCGCCGCACGAGCCCGCCCGCGCGGTACGCCGCCGGCACTGAGCACGGGTTGCGGTTCTCGAGCGTCGTCGCAACTTAGGATGAACGGTCCGCAAGGTGACGCATGACGACGGTGGCCGGGCCCGCCGACATCCCCAATGCTCCTCCCGCCGCGTCCGACATCGACGTGTTCGGGTTGACCCATCCGGGCAAAGTACGAACGGTCAACCAGGACCAGTTTCTCATCGCCAGCCTCCACAAGGCGCTTCAGGTTCATCACACCAGCATGCCGCGCGAACAGCTGGGCGACCTGGTGAGCGAGTCCCGCGGCTACTTCTGCATGGTCGCGGACGGCGTGGGGGGCCGTCCGGGGGGCGAACGAGCGAGTGGCGCCGCGCTGCAGGCGATTGCCGAGTGGGCGGTCAACACCATGCGCTTTCACTATCACCACGACGCCCTTACCGAGTCCGCCTATCTGCGAGATCTCACCGAGGCGGTGCTGCAGAGCCATGCGGCTATTCGGGTCCGCGAGGCCGGCACGGCCACGACTCTGACCATGGTGATGTTCCGCTGGCCGCGGGCGTACCTGGTGCATGTTGGCGACAGCCGCTGCTACCGGCTTCGGGACGGCACGCTGGAGCAGTTGTCCAAGGACCAGACGATGGCGCAGGTGCTGGTCGATGCCGGCGTCCTTCCGCCGGGCGAGGCCGGAACCTCCCGCTGGAAGAACGTGCTGTCGAGCGCGCTCGGAGCGGGTGACGCGCTGCCGGCGACGAGCGTGCACGATCACCGCTGGGACGACGTGATGCTGCTGTGCACCGATGGGCTCACCAAGCACGTGAGTGACGCGGAAATCCGTGAAGTCCTCGCGAGCGTCAAGTCCTCGGAATCCATCTGCCGATTGTTGATCGACACCACCTTGAGCCGGGGCGCCACGGACAACGTCACGGTGGTGGTGGGCCGGCTTCGGGAACGGAACGTGTAACCCGCGAGCGTTCGCGTCAGACGAAGAACGACGGCGTGGTGATGATGTGGCGCTCGAAATGCCCGCCGGGATGGTCGCTGAGGTAGTAGTTGACGAAGTCGGTCATGCGGTATCCCTGCGATAGCAGCCAGCCAGCCGCCGCCTGATTCACCAGCGGGACGTCCAGCGCGACAATCGCGGTTTGGGCTGCCACCCGCCGCTCCGCATGCGTCAGCACGGAGGGCCAGTCCCGCTCGTCGAGCACGGCGAACGGTCCGTTGTACGTCCCGCCAACATAGCCGTATCCCACCAGGCGGCTGCCGTCTCGAAACAGATATCCTTCGCGGACCGTCCGGAGCCACTGATGGTCCACGTCGCGCCGAAACCCGAGGTTGGCCTGGTCGATCGACGCCAGCGTTTCGAGCGTTTCGGCGGAGTCGTCCATCGGATGGGCAGTCACCCCTGGCGGCAACGGGAGGGCCCGGGCATCCCGCGAAAAGCCGTAGATCGGAAACCTCGCGGCGAGCCCCGCGCGGAGATAGCGTGCCAGCGCTCGCAGGTCGGGGGTCGCAATGATGCTCCGATGCCGGCAGCCATCGTCCGGGAACGCGCGTGCCATCAGCTCCCGGCCGAGTCCGCCGGACTGCCGGCCCGGAAGGACGAAGAACTCGGTGAGCTCGATGGTGCCGTCGCGCACGATGCTCCGGGCATACCCGACCGCGCTTCCGTCCTCCTCCGCGACCCATGCGTACGCGGCGGTGCGCGCCAGATGATCGAACAGCGGTCGCCGCTCGGGCCAGAGCTCCTCCGGCACTGGAGGCAAGCCGCCGCTGAACGTCTCTACCCCAAGTCTCCGGCCGAGGTCGTCCACGGCCCCGACGAAAATGCGGAACAGCGCTGGGGAATCGTCCGGCACCGCGGGACGGAACGTGACTGCCACAACACCGCCTGGATCCTCGTTGTCGAATCATGACGTTGGCCCGGCGCCCGGCACCACCCCCGACCGGTTGATCGCGTTCGTCACGTGGTCGGGGCTTCCCCACCTGTCAACCGACGACCGGCTGGCCGCAGCCACGCTTGCCGCCCGCGGGATGGCAGTCGACGCCGTGGTGTGGGACGACCCGGCAGTCGATTGGTCGCGCTACGGGAACACAGTCGTGAGATCCACCTGGGATTATCATCTGCGGCCCGCCGAGTTCCTGGCGTGGGTCGACCGCGTCGCGGCCGCGGGGTCGCGCCTTTGGAACCCGCCCTCGCTGCTCCGGTGGAATCTGGACAAGCGATACCTCGCCGAGCTGGGAATGCGCGGGGTGCCGGTGATCCCAACGGTTGCCCTCCCGCGGGGGGAGACGTCGTCACTCAGAGAGGTGCTGGATGCGGCGGGCTGGAGCGAGGTCGTGGTCAAGCCGGCCGTGTCGGCATCGGCGCACCAGACCTGGCGCAGCTCGACCGGGCAGGCCGCCGCCGATGCGGAGCGCTTTGCCGGCCTGCTCGGCGCCGGTGACGTGCTGGTGCAACCGTTCCTGCGAGAGATCGAACAGGGTGAATGGTCGCTGTGCTTCTTCGGCGGCCGGTTCAGCCACGCGGTCCTCAAGCGCCCGCACGCCGGCGAGTTCCGGGTGCAGTCCGAGCTCGGCGGCGAGGTCGTGGTCGCCGACCCCGAGCGAGCCGCGCTGGCCCGCGCGGAGGAGGCGCTCGCCCTGGTTGCATCTCCCTGGCTCTACGCGAGGGTGGATGGGTGCATGGTCGGCGGCGACTTCGTGCTCATGGAGCTCGAGCTGATCGAGCCCACGCTCTTCTTTCACGCGCACCCCGCGGCCCCGGTGCGATTCGCTGAGGCACTCCGCGCTTAGATTCCGGGCATCCGATGTGCCGCCCGGCTCGCGCCCTCCGGTTCCTCGCCTTTGCTGCTGCCTGCGCTCCGGCCGGGCAACCGCCACCTCCGG
>DASSUE010000098.1:0-7023 GCA_035707305.1 Gemmatimonadales bacterium | reverse complement strand
CGGTTTGGCACCTCGATGTCGGCTTGTCACATCCTGGGGCTGGAGAAGGTCCCAAGGGTCCGGCTGTTCGCCGGTTAAAGTGGCACATGAGCTGGGTTCAGAACGTCGTGAGACAGTTCGGTCTGTATCCGTCGTGGGCGTGGGAGTGTTGAGGGACGTCGTCTCTAGTACGAGAGGACCGAGACGAAGCGACCGCTCGTGTACGGGCTGTCCCGCCAGGGGCACCGCCCGGTAGCGATGTCGCGCGGAGATAACCGCTGAAAGCATCTAAGTGGGAAACTCTTCCCAAGATGAACACTCCTGGGGCATAAGCCCCCTCAAGGGCCCAGGGAGACTACCTGGTTGATAGGGCGCAGATGTACGGGCCGCAAGGTCTTCAGTCGAGCGCTACTAATCGCCCGTGAAGTTTGATCTCTCCCGTTGTTTCTCTCACCATACACACCATTCATCCATTGATAGCCTTCGCCGTGACCTTCGGGTCACGGCCCCGATTGGCTGACGACTAGCGCGCAGGGGCCACACCCGTTCCCATTCCGAACACGGCAGTTAAGCCCTGTAGCGCCGATGGTACTGCACTCGCGAGGGTGTGGGAGAGTAGGCCGTCGCCAGCCGCTCTATTGAAAGCCCCTGTACGGCTCCGCCGTACAGGGGCTTTCTCATGGCGGGGTAGAGGGACGGCCACCCTTACCGCCCTATGAACACATGCACCCACTTGCCCTGCGACAGTCCAACCCCATGGTGAGTGTAGGCGCAGTTCTCCAGGTTCCGGCGGTGCCCGTCGCTGTTCATCCAGGCCTCGAGCACCCCAGCCGCCGTCGAGTAGCCATACGCGATATTCTCCGCCGCTGAGCGGTACGTGACCCCCGCGGCGCGAAGCCGATCGAACGGGCTCTTCCCATCGGGATTGGTGTGGCTGAAGAAGTCCCGCCGCACCATGTCCTCGGCATGGGCTTGTGCCACGGCGGCCGCCGGTCCGTCCCAGCGGAGCGCAGTGCAGCCGACACTGACCCGGTGCGCGTTCGCGAATTGCTCGAAGTGTCGAACTGCTCCGTCCGGTGCGCCGGGCTCGGATGCAGAATCGCCCGACTCGAACGTTCCCGCCCCGCAGGCCCCGACGAGCGCCGCCGCGAATGCAATGCCTTTCAGTCCCATCCAGCCCTCCGGCTCTGAAGCCCGGTCGTGCGACGGGCAGAATAAGTGCCAACCGAACGAACCTTACCGCCTTTGCCGTCTTTATCGCCCCTTACTGCCTACTCTATTCGCCTTCCCCCTGTCACTTTTGCCCCGGTGACCCGCACCGGCGATATCGCGCTGGCAGGCGCCCCGAACGTCGGGAAGTCCACCCTGCTGAATGCCCTGGTGGGCCAGCATCTTGCCATCGTGTCTCCCAGGGCGCAGGCGACCCGGCTTCCCGTGGTCGGGCTTCTCACTGAGGGGGATACGCAGTTCGTCTTCCACGACCTGCCCGGCCTGTTGGACCCCGCCTACCTGCTCCAGCACCGCATGCGCGCCGCGGCGCTCGGCGCGGTGCGCGCAGCCGACGTCATCCTGCACCTTCACCCGGCCGTCGACGCTCCGGCGCCGCCGCTGGCCGAGCTGGCCCCGCTGGATCCACCCCCGACCGCGCCGGTCCTGGTGGTGTACACCAAGGCGGATCTCGTCGCACCCGGGCGGCGGCGGGAGATCGCCGGGCCGGACCGCTTCGTCGTGTCGGCAGCATCGGGCGAGGGAATCGAGCCGTTGCTCGCTGCGATACGTGGCCTGCTGCCCGAAGCAGAGTTTCGCCACGACCCCGACGACGTCGGCACCCAGCCCGCCCGGTTCTTCGTCACCGAGTATCTGAGGGAGGCCGCGTTCGCCTTGCTGTCCGACGAGTTGCCCTACGCGTTTACCGCGGAAGTTGAGGAGTTCCGGGAGGATCAGCGGCCGGTGTACATTCGGGTCACCTTGTTCGTGGAGCGCGAATCCCAGAAGGCGATGGTCATCGGACAAGGCGGGCGCACCATCAAGGCGATCGGTGCCCACGCCCGCGCCCGGCTCGAAACCCTGCTTGGGATGCCCCTCTACCTCGACTGCTGGGTCAAAGCTCTTCCCCGATGGCGCCGCACCGCGGCCGCGCTCTCCCGTTTTGGATTTCCGCCAACCGATGAGGAGTCGGTATGAGCCTGGCGCCGGAGCTGCTCGAGATACTGGTCTGCCCCAAGTGCAAGGGCGATCTCGAGTATCGTACCGAACCCGAGGAACTGGTCTGTCACACCTGCCGCCTGATCTACGCCGTGGACGACGGCATTCCCATCATGCTGATCGATGAAGCCCGGAGCTTCTGAGCCGGCCAGACCGCGGTGAGCGCACACATATTGACGGAGAGCGCCCGCCGGGCTCTCGACGGTGCGCGCGCGGTTGCGCTGCGCCTGGGTCACGACGCGATCGGCACCGAGCATCTGCTGCTGAGTCTGCTCGACGATCCCCGGATCGCCGAGGCGTACAGCGCTGCCGGCCTACCCGTGGCGACCGCTCGTCAGCGGCTTGAGGCGGGTGGGCGAAAACGTAAGCCGCGCGCCGGCGAGACCGTCGGCGGAAGCGATCTGCCGTATACTTCACACGCAAAACGCCTGATCGAGCTGGCTACCCGCGAGGCGCACCGGCACAACACCGGCCTGGCAGCCGAGCACCTGGCGGTCGCGGCTCTGGAAGAGCCGCGCGGCGCGCTGGCTCGCGTGCTGGCGGATCACGACGTCGCCCCGGCCCGCGCGCTCGAAGCCACGCGCCGACAGTTGGCAATCGAGCAGCGCTCCGCGGATACGGTTCGTGCTGCCCGACGTCCCGGCCGCGCGGCTGCGGTCCCGGCAGCAGCGACGGGCGGGAGGGCGCCACGACGAGGATTTCGCCTCTCCTGGCGGCTCCTGCTCCTGCTGGCCGTGCCGATCAGCATCGGTCTCGCAATGCTGCATCAGTCTCCGGTGCTGGTGTTCGCCTTTTCCTGTCTTGGCGTCCTCCCGCTCGCGGGCTACATGGGAGAAGCCACCGAGCATCTCTCGGCGAAGACCGGACCGACCATCGGCGGGCTCCTCAACGCGACCTTCGGCAATGCAGCCGAGCTCATCATCGCGATCGTGGCACTCCGGGCGGGGCTGGTGGATCTGGTCAAGGCGTCCATCACCGGAAGCATTCTCGGCAACCTGCTGCTGATTCTGGGGCTGGCGCTGGTAGCAGCTGCCGTCGGCCGACCCGAGATTCGCTTCAATCGTACGGCGGCGGGGATGAGCTCCGCGATGCTCGCGCTGGCCGTGGTCGGACTGGTGTTCCCCGCGCTGTTCCACGCCTTGCATCCCGAGGCTGCGGCGCGGGCGACCGAGCTCTATCTGTCGGAGTGGGTCGCAGGGATTCTCATCATCACGTATGGATTCTCGCTGCTGTTCTCGCTCCGAACGCACAAGCGTCTCTTTGGCGGCGAGCCGCATCCTCTCGAAGGCCCGGTGTGGAGCGTCGGTCGCGCCGTGGTGGTGCTCGGGCTCGCCACCGTCGGGGTCGCGGTGGAATCGGAGATTCTGGTGCATGCCACCGAAGCCGTGACCCAACGCCTGGGCATCAGCCAAGTGTTCCTCGGCCTCATCGTGATTCCCATCATCGGCAACGCTGCCGAGCACGCCGCGGCGATCATAGTGGCGCGGAAAGGGCAGGTGGACCTCGCGCTCCAAATCGCGCTCGGGTCCAGCACCCAGATCGCGCTGCTGGTGGGCCCGCTGCTGGTGTTTGTGGGTCTCCTGTTCGGGCAGGATATGAACCTGGTCTTCCAACCGTTCGAGGTCCTCGCGATCGGCCTTGCGACGGGCGTCGCCGCCATTCTCACGCTCGACGGCGAATCGCACTGGTTCGAAGGGGTTCAGTTGCTTGCCGTCTACGCCATGGTGGCCGCGGCTGCCTTCTTCATCTGAGCTTGGGCGGGCGCGGGGCCGACGTTAGCTTGAGTCACTCACTTCCCTGAGGGCTGCCAGCCGGTGCGCACGCGCCCGACGATCCTCTTTTTTTCGCCGGATGGTGCCTCGGTCCCGGCCCTGCTGCACCAGTGGGCGCAGGGCAAAGCGTTCCCGCTGGTGACCCTCAAGACGCCGGACGAAGTCGAATCCATCGTGCTGCGGGGGCATCCCTGCCTGCTGGTGCTCGAGGCTGCGGGGGCACCCGGCGCGGGTCTTGCCATGGTCCGTCGGATCAAGAGCGACGCATTCACCGCGATTGTCCCGGTGACTGTGTTGGCGGGGGCGCATCACCCCGAGCGGGTCCAGGCCTGGTTCGAGGCGGGCGCCGACGAGGTGATCACCGAGGTGTTCGCGCCGGCCGAGCAGCGGGCCCGGATGGACGCGATGCTCACGCGAACCGAGCGGGATGTGTCGGTGCACCCGTCCACTCGCTTACCCGGGACCACCGAGATCGAGCGCGAGATCAAACGCCGGCTGGAGAGCCATCAGGATTTCGCCGTCTGCTACGCCGATCTCGATCACTTCAAGGAGTTCAACGATCGGTACAGCTATTACGATGGCGACCGGGTGATCTATCTTCTCTCGCGCATTCTGCACGACGTCGTGAAGGGGATGCTGGGAGCGCGCGGGTTCGTCGGGCACATCGGGGGTGACGACTTCATCTGCATTATCCCGTCGTCCGACATTCATCCGGTATGCACCGAGATCATTCAGGTGTTCGACGCCCTGATTCCCCTGCAGTACAACGAGCAGGACCGGCGCGCGGGCTACTTTTTCGGAAAGGACCGGAGGGGGCAACTGCATCGAGTGCCGCTGATGACCCTGTCCATCGGAATCGTGACCAACCGAAACCGACGCTTCGCCCATCCGGCGCAGGTCAGCGAGCTCGCCACCGAGATGAAGAGCTACGCCAAGACGTTGCCCGGCTCCGTATTCGTGGTGGATCGGAGGCAAGGAGTCGAGGCGGAACCTCGTCCGCCACAGCAAACGCGTGAATCGAGCTGAGGGCCTTTGGATGAACGTCACCTGTCCCAACTGCAGCACGCTGTATCGGGTGGATCCGGCCAAGGTCCCCGAAACGGGGGTCCGGGCTCGCTGCGCAGTCTGCAGCGCGGTATTCGGGGTGCGGCGGGACGAGCGCGCCAAGGCCGCACCGGCCGTCGCGATGGCCGGGGCGGAGGCGCCCGCTCCCGCCGGCGCGGCGGCCGCCGCGGACTTCCCCTCCGTGCCGAAGCCCCCAGCGCCAGCACCTCCCGCACCGCCACCCCGGCCTGAGCCGGCGCGGCGTCCAGCGGTCGCCGAGGAGCCCGCGCCGGCTCTGGTTGGGTCGGCGCCAGCGGGTCCGCCGGCGCCTCGACCTCCCTCCTCGGCGCCGGCAGTGCCCGGCCGGACCATGCTGCCGCCGCCGGCGGTTCCGCGTGCGGCCGCGCGCCCGGCGATGCCACCGCGCCCGGCCGCACCTCCCGCGGCGCCGCTGGCCGCTGAACGGCCGTCCCCGCTGACGCCGCCTCCGCCGCCGCCGCCCGCCACACTCCCCATGTCCACCCCGGCGCCTCCGAGCCCGGCGCCCCCTGCTCCGACGCCGGCGTCCGCACCGCCGCCGGCCGCGCAAGCGCCGCGCCCGGTCAATCCGTTTCTCTCCCAGGACCCGGCGTCCAAGGCTCGCCGGCTGGCAAGGGCTCTTATCTCCGACATGGTGGTGTATCACCCCGGGAAGCGGCAGGAAGGGCTTCGGGACGGGACCCTGCAGCGCCTGTTCGACGAAGAGATCCGCAAGAGCTGGGAGGAATACAGCGAGCAAGTCGGGAAGGAGTTCGCCGACTCGACGCCGTATTTCCGTGACGCGCTGAACGAGATTCTCGCCGACGGCCAGCAGCTCTTCTGAGTGGTGCGCGGGCCCGCGGTGCAGGCCACCGCGGGCCCGCGCTGTGCTTACCTTTCTGTGGTATCCACTGGAGGCATGCCGACATGTCCGACCTCGCCGACCGCCTCTCTGGCCTCGACCGCCGCGTCACCGAGCTGCGAGACTTTCTTTGACCTTCCCGCCAAGAGGGACCGGCTCACCGCGCTCGAGGCCCGACAAGCCGATCCTGGTTTCTGGTCCAACGCCGATGCCGCGCGGGACGCGGTCCAGGAGATCAAACGGCTGAAGGCTTGGGTGGCGCCGTACGAGGACCTGGCTACCAGGCTGCGGAGCGCGGGCGAGATGGCCGATTTGCTGGCCCAGGAGCCGGACGAGAGCATGTCGCGGGAGGTGGAGCGTGAGGCAGAGGAGCTCGAGACGGCCGTGCAGGCCTTCGAGCTGCAGGCGATGCTCCAGGGTCCCGACGATCCGGGGGATGCCCTCCTCACCATTCATCCCGGCGCGGGCGGGACCGAGTCGCAGGATTGGGCGGAGATGCTCATGCGGATGTACGTCCGGTGGGCTGAGCGCCACGGCTTCGAGGTCAAGATCCTCGATCACCTGCCCGGCGAAGAAGCCGGCATCAAATCCGTGTCGATCGAGATCAGCGGCCGATATGCCTACGGCTACCTCAAGGCGGAGAAGGGCGTTCACCGCCTGGTTCGAATCTCGCCGTACGACTCCCAGGCTCGGCGGCACACCAGCTTCGCGTCGGTCTTCGTCTATCCGGATATCGACGATACCATCGAGATCGATCTCCGCGACGAGGACATCAAGATGGACGTGTTCCGCGCGTCCGGCGCGGGGGGGCAGCACGTCAACAAGACCTCTTCGGCGGTGCGGCTCACGCACATTCCTACCGGTGTCGTGGTCAGCTGCCAGCAGGAGCGGAGTCAAACCAAGAACCGGGCCACGGCCATGAAGATGCTCCGGGCCGCCCTCTATCAACGCAAGCTCGAGGAGCAAGAGGCTGCCCGCGCCGCCATCGAAGCCACGAAGACTGACAACAGCTGGGGCAATCAGATCCGATCCTACGTGTTCCAGCCGTACACCATGGTCAATGACCACCGGACCGAGCTCAAGGTGGGCGACGTGCAGCGGGTGATGGACGGCGACCTGGACGAGTTCATCGAAGCCTACCTC
>DASSUE010000097.1:0-16073 GCA_035707305.1 Gemmatimonadales bacterium | reverse complement strand
CTCGCGCCGCGGCGCGGCTCGAAAGAGGAACAGGGGCTCGCGGCTCACGTGCGGAACGACAAGCGGTTTTCCGTGCTCCACCACCTGGCCGGTGATGCCCTCCCCCATGCGATACCGCGCGCGGCGCCCGTCGGCGCTGATGCCGGCGGAGGCCTCGATGTAGAGCTGGCCGGTGCTTGGATCGATCAGCGTAATGGTGCTGCGGATGGACCCGAACGGCTCGGCGAGCACGCCGAGCACCCGGTGCAAACCCGCACTCAGGGTGGCGACAGCGGCCAGCGCGTCACTCACTTCGAGGAGGGTCGCGAGGGCCAGATGATCGGGGGCGGGAGCGGGGGTGGGACCCCGGGCAGGTCGAGCGAGGCTGGGCTGGATCACCCTTGAGGCTAGATGATCCCAGCTTCAGTGTCAATGCGATTCGACATTTTCTGCGCGTTCGATACGCCAACGGTACACGAACGTGCTCGTTTCATGCAATTTGTACGCTAATCGTTGCGGCTTTTGCATGAAATGTGGTGCAGCTCCTGGCTCACCGGGTCTCAATACCGGGCGCAATCTCCACCTTGAGCTGCTGCTTCTCGGTCACCTCCCCGTAAGTGACCGCCACCGTGTACTCGCCCGCCGAAACGTACTTGCTGGCCGCTTCGCCGCCGTATTCGATCCGCAGGTCCTTGGTGGGCTTGAGATCCCAGTTGATCCGGTTGATCCCCGGCATGCCCGGCGCCGTGAGGTTCGCGACCGGCTGCCCCGTGCTGTTGGTGATCGCGATCTTCACCTCGTCCCCGGTGTACCGGCGGATCCAGAAATTGATCAGCGCCCCTTCGGGAGGGTTCTCGCCCCGGAACGCGGCGGTGCCCGCCCAGTCGGCCCATCCCGGCAGCATGTAGCGGCCCAGCGCCGGACGGATGGCGAACAGGTGCATCGCCTTCCGCCGCACCTCGGGGGTGAGATCCTGCAGCGGCCGGATGTCGTCAACGATGTAGATGCTCCGGCCGTGCGTGGCCGCGAGCAGATCGAAGTCGCGGGGATGAATCAGGATGTCGTCGACGGCAACGGTCGGCAGCTTGCCCAGCTTGAACCAGTGCGCCCCGCGGTCCACCGTGGCCCAGAGTCCGAACTCGGTGCCGGCGAAGATCAGGTTCGGGTTCCTGGGATCCTCGCGGGCCACCTTCACCGGACCGCCGTCGGGCAATGATTGGGCGATGTTCTGCCAGCTCTTGCCACCGTCGCCCGTGCGAAGCAGCCACGGCGTGTACTGCCCGGTCCGGTGCCCGTCGATCGCCACGTAGGCCACCAGGGGATCGTGTCGGCTCGCCTCGATGCGCGAGATCCAAACGCCTTTGACAGCGGCCGGAAGCGAGGCGGAGAGATCGGTCCAGGTCCCGCCGTCGTTCTCGGTCTTCCAGACCTTCCCATCGTCGGTGCCTGCCCAGAGCAATCCCTGTTTGACGGGTGACTCGGCGAGCGTGTAGACCACGCCGAACTCCTCCGCCCCGCTGCCCACGGCCGTCATGCGGGTGAGATCGCGGGTCGACAGATCCTCGCTGATCTGCTGCCAGCTCTCGCCGCGGTTGGTCAGCTTGAAGATTCGGTCCGCACCGTAGTACATGACCTTGGGATCGTGCGCGCTCTGGATCAGGGGCGAGTTCCAGTGATACCGGAACGTCGGCGATCCTTCGGTCGGCTCGGGCTTGATGCTCTCTTCCTGCCCGTGGGACAGGCCGAACCGGAAGATGAACCCCTGCTGCGACTCGGCATACACCGTATTGGAATCGGCCGGATCGAACACGCAGTAAGAGCCGTCGCCGCCCCCGATCTGGATCCAGTCCGCGTTCTGAATGCCGTCCTTGGAGTACGCCCGGCTGGGACCGACCCAGTTGGTGTTGTCCTGCAGCCCGCCGCAGATCCGATAGGGCCGGCTCCAGTCCACGTTGATCCGGTAGAACTCGCCCCCGGCGAACCGGTTCTGGAACTCCCACCCTTCGCCCCCGTTCACGCTCTGATAGATGCCGCCGTCGGTGCCAAGCAGGAGGCGCTTCGACCAGCGGGGATCGATCTCGAGCGCATGGTTGTCGGGGTGGACGTTCTTAAACCGGTCTTCGCGCCAGGTCTTCCCACCGTCCTCCGACACGTGCAGCGCGAAGCCGAGCACGTAGACGAGCTTATCGTTCGCGGGATCGACCCGGATCTTGCTGAAGTAGAACGGCCGCGGGTTGAGCGTGCTCATCCGGGTCCAGCTCTCCCCACCGTTCTCCGAGCGGAAGATGCCCCCTGCCTTGCTGTGGGTGTCCTCGATACTCGAGGTGCCGCCCTCGTCGCTCTGAACGACGGCGTACACGATCTGCGAGTTCTTGGCATGCACCGCGAGGCCGATCCGTTGCGTGCGCCCTGGGAGACCCGACGTCAGCTTCTTCCAGGTATTGCCGCCGTCCGTGCTCTTGAAGATGCCGCCCAGGTCTTTGCCCTCGGTTGCGCTGACGCCGGAGACGAACTGCCAGGGGAACCGGCGGCGGGCATAGAGCACGGCGTACAGGACGTCCGGGTTGGCGGGATCGATGACCAGCTCACCGCAGCCGACCCGATTGTTGAACGGGGCCGCGGCTCCCAGCACGAGCTTCCAGGTCTTACCCCCGTCAGTGGTCTTGTAGCAGCCGCGTTCAGCGTTTGGCACCCACAGGTCACCCGCGGCGGCCACCCAGACCGTATTGGGATCGCTCGGATGTACGATGACATCCGCGATGGTCTTCGACTCGCGAAGGCCGACGTTGGTCCAGGTTTTTCCTTCATCGGTCGAGCGATAAATCCCGTCGCCCCAGCTCGAGCTGTTGCGGTCGTTGGCCTCCCCAGTCCCGGCCCACACCATCTTGGGATCGGATGGGGAGACCGCGAGCGCGCCGATCGCCGCCACCGGCTGGTGCTCGAACACGGCCCGGAACGTCCCGCCATTGTCGGTGGTCTTCATGATCCCGCCGGTGCCCAGCCCGACGTAATAGGTCCAGGGATCAGTAGGGTGGAGCGCGATCGCGGAAACCCGGCCCCCCATCATCGCGGGGCCGATGCTCCGACCCTTGAGTCCCGCAGGCGACACCATCGAGTCGAGCCCGGCGGTATCGGCGGCGGCGGCCGGCGTGCGCGGCGTCTCCGCCCGAGCCTTCTTCCGCTTGGGAGTGGGTTCCTGGCCACCTATCGGGCCGGCAAGAACGAAAGACAGGCAGAGGAGGGCGAGCGCGGATCGGCCGAACATCGGATGACTCCGGGAGAGATGGTCGGAAGTCGGGCAAGATACTGCGGGCGGCTCGCCTGGGTGAGCCCCGCGCCGGCGTTGTGACGGCGCCGCTAGGCACCGGTGCCGGGCTGGCCTAGGGTGGGGGCATGGCTGCCACCGCCCCGCCCCGCGCTACGCTGGGGATCCCCTGGCGAGCGGTACCCCCGCTCGCGGCCGCGATCGCGCTTGGATTCGGACTCCTCGCGTCGGTCCGCTATCTCGCCCGTCCGCTCGCGATCCTCATTCTCGCGATCACGATCGGCGAAGCACTGGAGCCCATGGTGACCCGGCTCGAGAAGCGGATGCGGCGGTCGTTCGCGATCGCGGTGGTGTACCTGGTCTTACTGGGGCTGATCGCACTCGGCGGGTGGCTTTTGGTACCAGAGCTCATCCGTCAGGCCCGCGAGATCGGGGACCAGTTGCCCGCCCTCATCGACCGGGGTCAGGCGTTCATCGCACGATGGGACCAGGCTGCGGGCGGGGGCCTGGCCCGGACCGCCAGCGAGCGACTCGGGCAGCTCGGCGGGTCGCTGGTGTCCGTTCCGATCAAGGCGTTCGCCGTGGCCGTCGAGATCGTGCTGATCATCTTTCTTTCAGCTTACTGGCTCCTGGGTTCGCCCGCGCTGCTTCGATTCGTGCTCTCGCTGCTCCCGCCGGATGCCCGGACGCGTACCGCCGCGATTCTCGAAGAGATGGGAGACGCGATGGGAGGATACGTACGCGGCGCGGCCATCAGCGCGGCGATCATGGGCGCGTTGGCGTGGCTCGGTCTGCTCGCAATCGGGGTGGAATACGCACTCGCGCTCGGCGCGCTGACGACCCTGGGCGAACCCATTCCGTACGTCGGGCCAATCCTGGTCGGGGGCGTGGTGACACTGGTGGCCTTGGCCCAATCCCCCACCAAGGCGTTGCTGGCCATCGGCCTCTACACCCTGCTCCAGCAGATCGAGTCAAACTTCATCGCGCCCAACGTGCTAAGCCGCGAGACCCGGACCTCACAGGCGCTGGTGATCTTCGCTCTGGTGGCCGGCGCGGCCGTGGGTGGGCTCTTGGGAGCGCTGGTTGCGATACCGCTGGCCAGCGCGCTTCAGGTCTTCGTCGTCCGGGTGCTGGCTCCCGCCATCCGCCGGAGGACCGGCGCCTAGGATCGAGACCAAGGTCTGTGATGGTCCACACATCCGGTCACATGCACGCCGCGTATCGTGTGCGCCTTCTAGATTCGCGAAAGCACACGCCATGCGGATTGCGCTCATTTCGACACCGTTCGCGGCGGTGCCCCCCCAGGCATACGGCGGCACCGAGTTGATCGTCTACGAACTCGCCGAAGGACTGGTGGCCCGCGGTCACGATGTCACGCTCTATGCCACCGGGGACTCTCAAACCACGGCCAACCTCAAATTCATCTACCCAGTCGCCGCATGGCCACCGGACCCGTTTGTCGACCTGAATCACGTCTCCTGGGCGTACCAGGACGCGATGGCCAGCGGGTTCGAGCTGATACACGCGCACTCCACGACCGCGCTCGCCTTGGGGCGCATGGCGCCACGCATCCCGCTGGTTTACACGATCCATCACGATCGACAGGAGCGGATCACGAACTACTACCGCCAGTTCCCCCAGGTCTGGTACGTGACGATCTCGGCTGATCAGAGCGTGCGGCAAGCGCCGCTCAGGCGCTCCGCGATGATCCACCATGGACTGGACGCGGGCCGATTCTCCTGGACCGAAGAGCCGGGCGAGTATGCCGTGTTCATAGGGCGGCTGGCGGAGGAAAAGGGGCCCCATACGGCGATCGACGCGGCCGCACTCGCGGGCGTGCCGATCCGGGTGGCTGGCGAGGTCCATCCGCCCGACCGGGCGTTCGCCCGTGCCGAAGTCGAGCCCCGGCTGGCGTTGCCTCATGTCACCTATCTGGGTAACATCGGCCTCGCCACCAAGGTGCCGCTGTTGCGCGACGCCCGCGCTGTCCTGGTGCCGATCACCTGGCATGAGCCGTTCGGACTGATCATCATCGAGGCCATGTTGTCTGGTTGCCCGGTGCTTGGATTCCCCATGGGGAGTGTCCCCGAACTGGTCGAGCCGGCGGTCACGGGATACGTCGTGCGCGATGTGCAGGAGATGGCCGATCTGCTGCGGCCCGGAAGCGTGCTCGACCGGTTCGACCGCCGACGCTGCCGCGCGCATGCGATGCAGCGGTTCGGTCGCGCCCGCCTGGTCGCCGAGCATGAAGCGTTGTACGCGCGGGTGATCGCGGACGTGGGCGAGCGGCGCCCGCGGCTCGCGCCAGTCCCGGCGGCGTGAGCGAAGCGCCCGCCCTCCCCATGGCGGCGGCGGTGGGCTATTCCGCCATCGAATGCGCCCAGGAAGCCGCCGCTGAACAGACGCTGGTCCTCAAGCACGACCGGCTGTTCCTGGTTACGACCGCTCACGGTGACATCACCCCGCCTGGCCGCTGCTCGCTGGGGCTGTTTCACGACGACACCAGAATCCTGAGCTACTACGAGCTCCGGCTTCGGGGTGGCCCGCCGTCGCTCCTCTCGGGCGAAACCCCGCGTCCTTACTCGGCCCAGGTGGACCTCGCGGTCAAGGACATCCCGTTCGGGGGCGATTCCTGGGATCCGAAGCACGCGGTGCACGTGCGGCGCGAGCTGGTGCTAGCCGACCGGCTGCTGGAACGCCTCACCCTCACCAGCTACTTCCGCGACCCCCTGGAGTACTGGGTCGAGCTCGCCGTCGGCGCCGATTTCGCCGACATCTTCGAGGTCCGGGGTTGGCACCGTTCCGCCCGCGGCGATTTCATCACGCCGGCGTGGACCGATCGCGAGCTGACCTTCGGCTACACCGGTCGGGACGGCCGCCTCATCGAAAGCGTCGTCCGCTTCGCCGAGCCGCCGGAGCGGATCACGCCCAACACCGCGCGCTGGCGGTTTGTGCTGGAACGGCACCGGCCGCGCACGCTGGAATGGGAGATCAGCGGGGACGACACACCCGAGACACGAGAGAGAGTCGTGCGCCTCTCGTCGCTGGACGCGGCACGCACCTCACTGGAAGACCAGTATCGAACCTGGCGTCGCGACTGCAGCCGGTGGACCACCGACGTGCCGAAGTTCGACGTCACGCTCCGGCGCGCGGTGGACGACCTCCGCGCCTTGTACGTGGCGGTGGACGGCGACGAGGTGATTTCCGCCGGGATCCCCTGGTACTCCACGGTCTTCGGACGGGACTCGGTCATCACGTCGCTCGAAACCCTGCCGCTCAACTCGCGCATCGCCCGCGACACGCTGCGCTACCTCGCACGACGGCAGGGCACCCGCGAGGATCCCTTCACCGAGGAACAACCGGGAAAGATCCTGCACGAGATCCGCCGGGGTGAGATGGCGCGCGCCGGAGAGATCCCGCACGTCCCCTACTTCGGCAGTGTGGATGCCACGCCGCTCTGGTGCATCCTGCTTCACGAATGCTGGCGCTGGACCGGTGATGCCGAGCTGGTGCGCGAGCTCCTGCCCAACGCCGAGCGGGCGCTGGACTGGATCGACCGGTATGGCGACATCGATGGCGATGGCCTGGTCGAGTATGCCCGGACGTCCGAGAAAGGGCTGGTGAACCAGGGCTGGAAGGACTCCGGCGACGGCGTGCCGTTCCCCGACGGCAGGCGCCCCGAGGGACCGATCGCACTGGTGGAAGTTCAGGGGTACGTGTACGACGCCAAGATCCGATTGGCCGAGCTGTTCGAGGTGTTCGACCAACCCGACCGCGGGTCGGTGCTTCGCGATGAGGCGGCGCGTCTCCGCGACACCATCGTGCGCGGCTTCTGGCTCGACGACCTCGGCACCTTCGCGCTGGCGCTGGACGGCACCAAGCAGCCGCTCCGCACGGTTGCCTCCAATGCCGGTCACCTGCTGTGGAGTCGGCTGCCGAGCGGCGAGCAGGCCGCGCGCGTCGCCGGGCACCTGCTGGGACCGGGGCTGTTCTCGGGATGGGGCATCCGCACCCTGAGCGCCGAGCATCCGGCGTTCAACCCCATGAGCTACCACAACGGATCGGTGTGGCCCCACGACAATGCCTTGCTGGTGCTCGGCCTGGCGATGTACGGCCGGGCCCGCGAAGCGCTGCCGGTGGTCCGGGCGCTGCACGAGGCGTCGGGGCGGGCGGATTTCAACCGCCTCCCGGAGCTGTTCTGCGGCATGTCGCGCCAGCGGGGTGTCCGTCCGGTCCGTTACCCGGTGAGCTGCTCACCGCAGGCGTGGGCTTCCGGGGCGTTCTTCCTGCTGCTGCAGGCGATGCTCGGCATCCTCCCCGAGGCACCCGCGCGCGTGCTCCACGTGCGGAATCCCGTGCTGCCGGACTTCCTTGACGAACTGACGGTGGCGCGCCTGGCCGTGGGCGACGCGCGGGTGTCGCTGCAGTTCCGCCGCCACGGCGACCGAACCCTGGCGCATCTGCTGGAGGTGTCGGGCGGCCCGTTGCAGGTGAGGATAGAGTTGGGCGGATAGCGGGTGGGCGGTGGGCCCATCATCTTCCCCTCATGGCTCCGCCCCGTCAGTTCGGCTTCGAGACCAGGATGCTTCACGCCGGCCATGTGCCCGACCCCGTCGTCGGCGCGCGCGCCGTGCCGGTGTATCAGACGACCTCGTACGTCTTCGACGACGCCGATACCGCGGCCCGCCTGTTCGAGCTGAAGGAGTACGGCAACATCTACACCCGGATCGGGAATCCCACCACCGCAGTGCTGGAGGAGCGGCTCGCGTCGCTGGAGAACGGTACCGGCGCGGTGGCGGTGGCGAGCGGTATGGCCGCGCAGCTGGTGGCACTAATGACGTTTCTCGATCCCGGCGACGAGATGGTGGCGTCGGCACAGCTCTACGGCGGCACCGTCACCCAGTTCACGCATACATTCCGGAAGCTGGGCATCACGGTTCGGTTCGTGGACCCGCTCCGCCTCGACGCGTGGCAGGCGGCGATCACGCCGAAGACCCGGGCGCTGTTCGGCGAAACGATCGGCAATCCGCGGGGCGCCATTCTCGACCTCGAGCCGCTGGCCGCGCTGGCCGCCGAGCACCGGATTCCGCTCGTGGTCGACAACACCTTCGCCACCCCGTGGCTGTGCCGCCCGATCGATTGGGGCGCCACGATCGTCATCCACTCGGCGACCAAGTTCATCGGCGGACACGGCACCAGCATCGGCGGCGCGATCGTCGAGTCGGGCCGGTTCGACTGGTCGCGGTTTCCCACCATCGCCGCGCCCTCGCCGTCGTATCACGGGCTTCGGTTCTACGACACGTTCGGCCACTACGGCTACCTGATGAAAGCGCGGGCCGAGACGGTGCGGGACACCGGGGCGTGTCTCTCCCCCACCAACGCGTTCCTTCTGCTGCAAGGGCTGGAAACGCTGTCGGTGCGGATGGAGCGGCATGTCGCGAACGCGCAGGGTGTGGCCCAGTTTCTCCGGGACGATGCTCGAGTCGCCTGGGTCGAATATGCCGGCCTGCCGGAGCACCCCCAGCACGCGCTGGCGACGAAGTACTGTGGCGGCCGCCCCGGCGCCGTATTCTCGTTCGGGCTCAAGGCGAGCGGCGCTGGGCGCGAGGCCGGCCGGCGTTTCATCGAAGCGCTCCAGCTGTTTTCGCACCTCGCGAACGTGGGGGATGCGCGAAGCCTCGTGATCCACCCCGCGTCCACCACGCACCAGCAGCTCGACGATACCGAGCTGGCTCGCTGCGGCGTGGCCCCGGAGATGATCCGGCTGTCGGTGGGACTCGAAACCTTGGAGGACTTGCTGTGGGACCTGGATCAGGCCCTGCATGCGACATCGTCCTGAACACCGAGCTCGCCGATTCCGAGCGGCGGCGATTTCAGGACACGGCCACGATTCGGCGGCTGCTCGCGGCCAGCCGGACCATTGCCGTGGTCGGCCTGTCGACCGATCCGCAGAAGGCGAGCCAGTTCGTCGCCACCTACCTCCAGCGGCACGGCTACCGCATAGTGCCGGTGACGCCCCGCCCCGGCATCATCCTGGGCGAGCGCGCCTGGCCGGACCTCACCAGCATCCCGTTTTCGATCGATCTGGTAAACGTGTTCCGTCCCGCGGCGGACGGGGCCGCCATCGCCGGCCAGGCCATCGCGATAGGAGCCCCCGCGCTCTGGTTCCAGCTTCGCATCCTGGCACTCGAGGCCGCAGAACGGGCGGCCCGCGCCGGGCTGGCTGTAGTGGTCGACCGCTGCCTCAAAATGGAGCACGGGCGGTGGTCCGGCACGCTGCACTGGGCGGGCATGAACACGGAGCTGATCACCGCACGGAAACCCCGTCTCGCCCCGATCGCCGATCCAACTCTCCGACGAAACGGTCGGTGAGCCGGTCCAGCAGCGTATAGGTGTCGAGAAACGCCCGGCGCCGCTCCTCCGCGTCGCCCTCAGCGCGCGCCGGATCCGACAGGCTCCAGTGTACCGATCTCGGACTTCCGGGCAGGACCGGACAGGCTTCCCTCGCGTGATCGCAGACGGTGATCACCACGTCCCATGCCCGGTCCGTAACGGCGTCGATGCCGGTCGGAGACCGCTCGGACCACTCGATCCCGTGCTCGCGGAGCACCGCCACGGCGAGCGGGTGTACCCGAGGCGCCGGGCGGACACCGGCGCTCGCGACATGCAGCCGATCTCCGCCCTTTCGCGCCAGGAGCGCCTCCGCGATCTGGCTCCGCGCACTGTTTCCGGTGCAGAGAACCAGCACCCGATAGGGATGGGTGAGCCGGCGGTGCATTAGCACCGCCGATGCTGGGCACGCGCCGCGGAATTCAGCCGAAGCCTCAAGCGCTTCGGGCGCGTCATCGCGGGGCACGGCCGTGAATCCGAATCGCGGAAAGTAGCGCTCGGCGGTGGTCGTGAGGAGAAAGACGTCGGCCACTCCAGCCCTCTCGGCCGCTTCCAGCGCGCGCTCGACTACCGCCCGTCCAAGCCCGCCGCTCCTGAACTCGGGCTCGACCGCCACTGACCGCAGGAGACCGGTTGCCCCGTAGACTTCGACGGCTGCGGTGCCCACGATCCGACCGTCGCGCTCCGCGACGACGAAGCCGGCGAGATCGGCCGACACACCCGCGAGCGGCAGCCCAGCGCGGTTGAGCAGGCCCGCCACGGCGCTGTGGTCGGCAGCCGTCGCGGGCCGGAGCGTCGCGCTCACCGCACGACCGGCTTTCGCGCTCGAACGAATGCGCCCATCACTCGGCCACCGACCTCCCGCGCAACGTGCTCGACGTTGAGTCCCGCGCCTTCCAGGAAGGCTCGCGCATCCTCGATCTGATACACCCGGGTCGGCTCTATCGAGATCTGCTCGAATCCCACCTGTCGGAGCAAGGTCTCCATCTCGCCCACCTCGAGCGCCCCGGCCACGCATCCGACCCACAATTCCATACTGCGCCGAACCTCGGGTGGCATGTGGCCCCGCACCACCACGTCGGATACGGCGAACCGTCCGCCCGGCCTGAGCACGCGATACGCTTCCTGGATCACCCGCCGCTTGTCCGCCGAGAGGTTGATGACGCAGTTCGAGATGATCACGTCCACACTGGTGTCGGGAAGCGGGATCGCCTCGATGTCCCCCTTGAGGAAAGTGGCGTTGTCGACCCCGGCCTTCAGCCGATTCGAGTCCGCCAGCGCGAGCATGTCGTCGGTCATGTCGAGCCCGTAGGCGTGCCCCGTCGGGCCGACCCGCTGGGCCGACAACAGCACATCGATTCCGCCGCCCGACCCCAGATCCAGCACCTTCTCCCCTGGCGCGAGGTCGGCGAGCGCGGTGGGATTGCCGCAGCCGAGCGAGGCCAGCACGGCCTCCTCCGGAATGCCGCATACTTCCGTGGCCTGGTAGAGATCGCGGGTGACCGGGTCGGCGCTCCCGCCGCAACAACCTCCGGACCGCCCGGTGCGGACGACCTCGCGGGCGATGGCGCCGTACCTCGCGGTTACCACTTCCTTCACTGGGTCGCTCATTCGAACCTTCCTCGAGAGGGATCAAAATCTCTTGATCAATTGGTCGACATAAAAATCACGGACAGCATCCGCCGGATCCGGCGCCGTTATCGAGCGGCCTGAGCGCTTCCAAGGCAGCGCTCAAGGCGTCCAAGGCATCGGGCCGAATCTCGTAATAGACCCAGCGACCGTCGCGCCGGTCGGAGACCAAACCGGCATCGCGGAGCGTCTTGAGATGGAAGGACAGACGCGACTGAGCCGCGTCCATCGTCTCGGTCAGGTCGCACACGCAGCGCCGCCCTTGCCGGAGCAGGTGCATGATATGCAGGCGGGTTGGATCCGAGAGCGCATGGCAGAGCTCCGCGAGACGTTCCCCGGTGATCGACGTGGGTGTCGGAGCGCGCATGTGATCAACATATCATGTTTCGTTGATATGTCAATCAGAGCGCTTGCCCACGCCGCCCCCGCCAGTACCTTGGCCGGTGACTGCCGTCACGGCAGGCATGTGTTGGCGCCAGTACGGTGAAGCGCCCCGTAGCACAACGAGTCAGCCAGCGAGGGAACGCGAATGGCCACGCCCGACGAGCCCCTGCCCGACTTTTCCGACGTGCAGAGCGGCAGCTCATCCACCGCGCCCGGTACGTCTCGGGAGCGGGCCTACACCGTGGTCAAGGGAGACAGCCTGTCGAAGATCGCCCAGCGCGAGTACGGCAAGGCGAGTCAGTGGAAGCGCATCTACGAAGCGAACCGGGACCAGATCAAAGATCCGGACCTCATTCATCCGGGGCAGGTGCTCCGGATCCCACAGGGGTGACGCCGTGACCAGATTCTTAGTGCGCCTAGCCTGGCGTGTGTCCGCCGCCCTGCTGCTCGTCGTCCCGCTCGGCTGTAAGAAAAAGGAAGCGCCACCGCCCGCGGAAACGAGTACCACCGCGCCCGAGCCGGCTCCGCCTGCCGCGCCCGCGCTCATGGTGATCGGCGTGGACCTTGGCAACAGCATCGGCCCGGACAAGAAAGTCGCCAGTCCGGGCGGGACGTTCGGCCGGCGGGACACCATCTATGCCTCGGTGAGCACCGTGGGTGCCGGCTCGAATGCGAACCTGGCGGCCAAGTGGACCTTCCAGACCGGCCAGGTCGTAGATTCCAGCGTACAGACGATCTCGCCCACGGGGCCGGCGCAGACCGAGTTCCACATCGCGAGGCCCAGCGGCTGGCCCGTCGGCAAGTACACCGTGGAGGTCTTTCTCAACGGCGTGTCGACCAACACGAAGCAGTTCGAGATCAAGAAGTAGCGGCGTGCAGCGAGAGATCGCCGCGCTGTTCCGCCGGCTCACTCAGGGCGTCTACGTCATTGGCGTCGCCCAGGGTGACCGGCGGAATGCGTTTACAGCGGCGTGGGTGACCCAGGTCTCATTCGACCCGCTGCTGATCGCGCTCTCGATCAATCCCGCCAACGCCTCGTATCGGATGCTGGTCGATACGGGCGGATTCACGGTCAACGTGCTGGAGCAGGGTCGTACGGATCTCGCGCGGGATTTCGGGTTGCGATCGGGCCGCGAGGTGGACAAGCTGGCCGGCGTGCGCTGGCGCCCCGCTCGCTCGGGGGCGCCGGTGCTGACCGACGGTGTGGCGTACCTCGATTGTCGCGTGATGGCCCGCCACCGTGCCGGGGACCACGAGATCGTGATCGCCAAGGTCGAGGACGGCGCGCTGGACCGTCCTGACGCCGTGCCCATGCTGTATCGTGAGACGGGGGACCTCGATGGCAGCGAGGCGCTCTATCCCCACCGACTGGGCTGACCCCGCGTCGTCTGATCTACTTTCGGACCTCGGCCGCGGTGGCGAAAATCGGCTCGATGTCGGTGGGCACCGGGGCGAGCCGGTGCAGCGCGGCCTGCATCGACGGGGAGATGACGCTGTACTTGGCCAGCAGCCCTCCCGCTCTGGCGTAGTCGCCATCCGCCTCCACCGTCAGCAGCTCCGACGCTAGATCCCGCACCGCCCGCTTCATCCGGCCGACGTTCACGCTGAAGGTGCCTTCCGGGTGCGCGGTGTACGCGCCCTTCTCGACGAAATAGTTGAACTGGAGGGCCATGCCACGTGCGTGCGCCGCTTTCACGCCGAACCGGAGGGTGCGGAACGCGGACGCCAGATAGGTGGTGTACAGCTTTCGTTCCCCCGCGGGGCCGGTGCCCAACGATTGTGCGAGCAATCCGCGGTCCATGAGATACTGCAGCATAAACAAGCCGGTGACGTCGGCCTTGGCCTCCTCGATCGGACTGTGGAGATCCTTGAGCTCGGCGCGGACGCCGGTCCGGCGGCCGCTGACGGTTATCTGCTGGGGCCCCAGTCCGTGCGCCACCTCGTGCGCCACGATGTGAGTGAAGAAGTGGTCGAACGTCACCTGCGGCTGATCCTCGTTGCGGAGCACGATCCGTGAGAGCGGGAGCAGCGTCTTGGCGAACTTGGCCTCCTGCACGTTCTTCATCATCGTGCGCTTGGAACCTTTGGCGGCGACGACGCGCTCATCGTTCGGCAGGTTGTAGGCCGCCGTCTGCACCCCTTCGTTCCCGTCGCCGGCGGCGATGACTTCGTTGACCACCACGATGGGAGCTAGGCCGCCGAGCTTGGGATTCCGGTACTTCGGATCGATCGGCAGGTTGTTCTCGATCTCCTGCAAGCGACCCTGCAAGAACGCGAGCTTCTTGCTTTCGGCCTCGTCGCGCACGTGGACGTAGGCCTCGAAGCTCGCCTTGTAGCCGAGCAGCTCGTCGGTGTAGGTCTCGTACGGCCCGATCGTCACGTCGAGCGGCGAGTCGAGCTCCATCCAGGCGACTTCACTGGCGTAGTAGTCATTGGACCTGAACGCGTCCGCGCGAAGCGTGAGGAAGCGACGCAGCGACGGGTTGTCGGTGGCGCGGGCGGCATCGCGGAGCAGTCCCGCGAGCCGGTCGAGCGCCGGGCGGTATGCTTCGGAGTACGGGACGGGCCGGAAGGCGCCGTCCGAGCCCCGCCGCACCACCGTGTAGAAGCCCTTGGCCTGCCGCTGGAGGGAGTCGGGCAGCGACTCGATCCACCGCTCGACCTCCGCCTTGGTTACATCCTCAGGATAGAAGTTGGCGCCCGGCAGTTTCCGCTCCGGGACATCGGGCAGGAACGCCTGCTGGGCATCCAGCTCCGACCACGGACCCTTGTTGATCCAGAAATAGTGTCGGCGGGCCTGGCCCAACTCGGTCCGGTCGCGTTGCAGCTCAGCCCACTTTGCCCGGTTTCCCGACCACTTCTGGTCCAGGTAGATCTGGTCGATCACCTCGGCCGCTTCGACCAGGGTGCGCAGTGCGCGTCGGTCGCCGGCGCTCAGGTGCGAGATGTCGACACGAAGCTGGGTGGGCGCGAAGCGCGCCGCCATTCGTTTGAGCTCGGCGGCGTCGGGCGCATTGGAGGGCACGAACAGGGTAGCGGCGACGGCCGCGGCCGCGAAGAGTTTTGTCATGTCGAATGAAGCCGCAGCCGGGCGCGTCGCGTCAAGACGACCGACCGTGGGGGCGAAGGTACCGATCGAGGAAGGTCCGGACCAGGGAATCCACTCGTGGGGTGTGGACACGGCGGAAATCGTGCCCCGCGCCGCGCACCAGCTCGAGCGTTGACTCCACGCCGGCAGCCTGGAGCGCGTGGTGGAGCTGCCGGCTGCGGCCCGGGGAGACGGTGCGGTCGGCCGTCCCGTGCACGATCAGCACGGGGGTGTCTCCCGCGGAGACGTAACGCAGCGGACTGGCCGCGCCTCGCCGTCCCGGACCGAAATAGTTCACCGCGGCCTGAATGCGGCCGGAGTCGGATTGAGCCGCATTGCCGGCGGCGGTATCGAACGTGCCGACGTCGGCGGACGTCGCTAGCATGACGGCGAGATAACCGCCGGCCGACTCGCCCCAGGCAGCGATGTGGTCGGCGTCGAGCCCGAGGCGCGCGGCATTGGCGCGGATCCAGCGAACCGCGGCCCTGCCATCCAGCACCTGTGCCGGAAAACGAGCTGCGCGAGGTGAGCGGTACTCGACACTCGCGACCGCATACCCGCAGCGGACCAGCTGGCGCGCGGGGGTTGGTGACCTGCGGCCGGGTTGACCGTGGAACCATAGGACCACCGGCCAGGGCCCGGGACCGGAGGCTGCCGGCAGGTAAAGGTCCAGCCGAAGCGAGCGCCCAGCGATCCGGGCGTATTCCAGGTTCGGGGTGAGGGTCCAGGGCGACTGGGCCGGAGCCGTCGACGCCACGGAGGCGGACAGGGCGAGCGCGGAGACGAGCCGGCACACGTCGCGGCGGTGCATCCCGTAAGATGACCCGTTGAGGCAGGTTCGAAAGGCGATCCGCCCACGGGCGGGCGATGCAACGACGGCGTGCGTTCTGCTCGAACCGAGCTGGGTGAGCAGTTGCCCCAGCGGCCCTCGCATCCCCTGTCCCGCGCCTGCAACTGCTTTGGCCGCAATGGCTAGCGACTCCCTAGCCGGGTGCGCCCCTCACTGCCGCCGAGGGGCGGCAGGCCCGGCGCAAGGCAGGACCGAATATTGCACTTGGGGTAAAGACACTCACGATCCGGCGCGAGCGCGCCACCCGAGCGCACCAGGAGCTGTGCATGACGGCCCCCAGTCAGATGTCACTGCGTCGCATCCCCGACGCGTTGCGTCTGAAGGTGAGCGTCGCTTACGCGCAAGCTTGGGAAGCCCTGGTCGATACCCATGCCCGCCAGGCAGTTCAGTTCGTCAGCGAGTTTGCTCCCCGCCTGCCGGTGCTCGAGGCAACGACGCTGTATTTCCGGGTCACCGCGATCCCCGAATCCATGCGCGAGGTCGTGCGG
>DASSUE010000096.1:0-3825 GCA_035707305.1 Gemmatimonadales bacterium | reverse complement strand
CCCGCTCACCAAGCAGCGCCTGACCCCGGAGCAGACCAAGGCGATCGCTCTCAAGCTGATGAGCAACGATGCCGACCGCGCGCGGATCGAGCAGCTGCGGGATTTCGATTGCTCCTGGGGAATGCCGGGCGTGGGGCGCTTTCGCGTCAATGTACTGCGGCAGCGCTCGTCGTTCATGATCGTGATGCGGGTGATCCCGTTCACGGTCCCGACCATCGACAGCCTGCGACTCCCCGAAGTGCTCACGAAGGTGGCCGACGCCGACCGCGGACTCGTGGTTGTGGCCGGCGCGAGCGGGAGTGGTCGCAGCTCGACGGTCGCCGCGCTGGTCCACCACATCAATCGCACGCATCAGAAGCACATCGTGACGATCGAGAATCCGATCGAGTTCCTCCATCGCGACCTGTCCTGCTCGGTCACCCAGCGCGAGGTCGGGGTGGATACCGAAACAGTGGCGGTGGGCGTCCGGGCGGCGCTCCGACAGGATCCCGACGTGATCGTGATCGGCGACATGTCCGATCCCGACACCGTGGATACCGCACTCAAGGCCGCCGAGACCGGACGGCTGGTCATCGCCACCATGCCGACACCGGACGTCGCCACCACGGTCGAACGTATCCTCGCGACCCTGCCGAAGGAGGAGCGGGGCATCACGAGAATGCGGTTGTCGGAAACACTCCGTGCGGTCATCGCCCAGCAGCTGCTGCCGCGGCGAGGTGACGAGGGACGGGTAGCCGTGATCGAGATTCTCCTCGGCACCCCAGCGGTGCGCGACGCGCTCAAAGCGGTGGACCGGGTCACCGATCTCAAGAAGCTCATCAACGACGGCCGCGGGGACGGAATGCAGACCTTCGAAGCGCATCTCAGCGAGCTGGTCGCCGAGGAACGGCTCAGCGCCGAAGCCGCGCGCGCCGCGATGATTCCCACCACGCTCGACAAGCCGACCGGCGGCAAGCGGGGCAAGCACGCCAGCAGTTAACGCGCCCGCGCTCGACGACGGTTTCACGGCGCGGCTGCTCTCCGGTTCCCGGGAAAGCGGATCGCCCGAGCTGGACCATGCCAGAAGTTTGGTAGCGGCGAGGCTGGTGGATCTCGGATTCGCGGTGGAGGTCCAGCCGTTCCATTGCACCGCGGCCGCCCTCGTCCCGTTGCCGCTCCTCGGCGCCGGCCTCGGTGGGCTGGGCCTTGTGCTCGTGCCTCCCCTCGTGCTGTCGGGCCCGCCGCCCTGGCTGGCGGCGGCGCTGTGGGCGGGCGGCGTCGTCAGTCTTGGGCTGCTTGCAACCGGCGCCGCGTTGGGTCATGTGCCGGCGGCCTGGGCCGGCACAACGCGCAAAGACGCCAACCTCATCGCGACTCGAACGCCGACCGTGAGACGGTGGATCGTCGCTCATCTTGATACCAAAGCTCAAGGGCATTCGATGGCCGGCCGACTGGTCGCCGTGTGGCTGCTGCTGGTGGCCGCCGCGCTCTTGACCGCGCTGGCAGCGCTGCGATTGGGAGGGCCGGTTCCGATGGGGGCCGCAGGCGCGGCGGCTGCGACGGCGGTCGTGGCCGGTGCCCTGGCGGGGCGAGGCCGGCTTCGGGGCCGAACTGCCGGCGCCCGGGACAACGGCAGCGGTGTGGTTGCCGCGATCACCGCGGCCGGCGCGGCGGATGATCTGGAGATCGGGATTCTCATCACCGGCGCCGAGGAGCTTGGCCTGGTCGGCGCCCGCGCGTTCGCGGCGGAGCGGCGCGATGCCCTGGCCGGCGTCGAAGTCATCAACCTCGACACCATCGACCAACGCGGGCCGCTCTGGGTGGTGAGCCACGACGCCCGTGGCGACGTGCTTGCCGAGCGCGAGGCGGCAAAGCTGGCCCGGCTTGGCCTGGCCGTTCGGCGCCGTCGCCTTCCGGTCGGCGTTCTCACCGACAGCCTCGCGTTGGCGCGGGCCGGCGCGTCGGCCATCACCATTGCGCGGCTGGACTGGCGCACCCTCCGGACGATCCATACCCCTGCGGACACGCTCGAGGGGCTCGCGCTCGACACGGCTCTGGCCGTGGGGCGAACGGTGGCAGGTTGAATTGACCTTTGTCCGGACCCGGCATACAATTGCCGGAGGATTCGCGAGCCCCCCGCGGGGCTTTTTTGTTGCTCGCTGCGCGCCGGGAGGCGAGATGTTCGACGCACGGACCGCCTGCGTGGTGGTCGTAGGCGCCCAGTGGGGCGACGAGGGCAAGGGGAAGCTGGTCGACGTGCTCGCGGAACGCGCCGACATGGTCGTCCGCTATCAGGGCGGCGCGAATGCCGGCCACACCGTCGTGACCGGCGAGACCCAGTTCATTCTCCAGCAGATCCCCTCTGGCATCCTCCATCCGCGGGTTACCTGCGTCGTCGGCAACGGCGTGGTGCTCGACCCCGATCAGCTCTTTCTCGAGCTGGAACAGCTGGCGGCGAAGGGTATCGATACGGACGGACGGCTGTTCGTGTCGGATCGCGCCCACCTGGTGCTCCCGCTGCACAAGCTGCTGGACCGGGCTGGTGACCGGAGCCAGGGCATCGGCACCACGGGTCGAGGCATCGGCCCCACCTACGAGGACAAGTACGGCCGCCGCGGCCTCAGGGTCGGCGACCTCCGCCGGATCGAGTGTGCGCTCGGCGTCCTGAGTGAGCGGGTGGAGCGAGCCAATCAGCTGCTCCAGATGATGGGCAGCACCGACCGGGTGTCGCCGGCCGAGCTCGAGGCTTTGCTGCGCGGGTGGGCCCCGCGACTCATCCCGCTCACCGCGGACACCGGCCACCTGGTGTATCGGGCCCTGCATAGCGGCCGCCGGGTGCTGCTGGAGGGGGCGCAGGGTGCCTTGCTGGACGTGGACCACGGCACCTACCCGTTCGTCACCTCGTCCAACACGACGTCGGGCGGAGCCGCCGTGGGAGCAGGGATCGGGCCCACCGCCATCCAGGGCGTCCTCGGAGTCGTGAAGGCCTATACCACTCGGGTTGGCAACGGGCCGCTTCCTACCGAGGCACTGGACGAGGCCGGCGCTCGACTGCGAGAGCTGGGCGGCGAGTTCGGTGCGGTCACGGGACGGCCACGGCGCTGCGGATGGTTCGACGCGAACGTGGTTCGCTACTCGGCGCGCGTGAACGGACTCACCGGCCTGGCGGTTACCAAGCTGGACGTGCTGGACACGTTCGAGGAGCTCCGAATCGGCGTCGCCTACCTGCTGGATGGCGAGCGGTCCGAGGACCTCCCGTCGGAGGTGGACGTCCTGGGCCGGGTCGAGCCGGTCTACGAACGGATCACCGGTTGGAAGCGATCCACCGCGGACGCCCGCCGGCTCACCGACCTGCCCAGGGCGGCGCGATCGTATCTGGACCGCCTGCAGACGCTCTCCGGCGTGCCGATCCGCTATGTCAGTGTGGGCACTCGGCGGGATCAAATCATTGAGGTGATGTGAACCCCACAGGGCGAGAGACAACAACGAGTACGAGTACAGGTACGAGTACACGGATGAGTGACCGGCGATTGGTGTCCCGTGACGACTGACGAGCGACGCATGACGGGGCCGGAGCGGATCACGCTTCTGGTCGTCGGGGCCGGGCCCTGCGGGCTCGCGGTCGGGATCGCCGCGAAGCAGGCGGAGCTGCCGTGCGTGCTGCTGGAGCGCCGGAACATCGTGTCCACCATCGAGCGGTACCCCCTGGCCATGACGTTCTTTTCGACGCCGGAGCGGATCGAGATCGGCGGGGTTCCGTTCGTCTCCAGCCATGAGAAGCCCACCCGACGCGACGGTCTGATCTACTACCGGCGCGTGGCCGAGCACTATCGGCTGGACATCCGG
>DASSUE010000095.1:0-12502 GCA_035707305.1 Gemmatimonadales bacterium | reverse complement strand
CAAGAGCCGCGCGCCATCTCCAGCGGCCTGGGCGCGGTCGTACGACTCGCGGTAGATGGTCTCCAGATTGGCCAGTATCCGGTCACGTGCGCGCATGATCATGCATCTCCTGGCTGCACTCTCTGTCCGACCCGTCCCATTAGCTGCATAGCAGGATCTCTCGTCCGTGCACGACGAATCTGCGGTTGAAGGTCCCATCATAACGTACCGACAATCTGTTACGCCTTCATCCCGCCCGGGGCATACGCCCTGCGAAGCAAGAGGGGCATGGCAGACCGTCGTGCTTTCAGCCAGCCTGGGCACCGCCGCGGCTTTTCAATGGCCGGGGTGATGCAGGGCATGGTCCTCCTCGGTGTGATGGCTGCGATCGCGGGCCCGCCGATCGCACGGCAGCTCCCCCGCCATCGGGTGGCGCGCGCGGCGGACGTGGTCGCAGGCGACCTCGAGCTGGCATTCGCCCTGGCTGCGCGGCAGCGGAAGCCGATGAGGGTCACCCTTTCGGGCACAACCTATACGATCGCCGATCGCGTGGGGGGCACGGTGCGACATCGGCGGCGGCTGGGCCCCGAGAGCGAGTACCGGCTGCAGCGAGTCACCTTCTCCGCCAACCCGGTGGATGTGTTTCCCTCCGGCGTCACGTCGTCGGCCGACACCGTGACGCTCACCAGCGGCAGCGCTGTCCGCCGAGTCGTGATGACGGCGGCGGGGAAGGTGGGCATCCTGCGATGAACGGCTCGGGCAAGACGTCGCGGTCCGGCGTCACGCCGGTCGAGCTCGCGATCGGACTGGTGATCACTGCGATCATCGGCGCGGGGCTGGTGACGCTGCTTCGGGGCGAGATCGCGTTCGTGGGCCCGCACGGGTCGCGGAGCACGGTGAACCCGTTGCTGTCCGACATTCGGATGCTCGAGGCCACCGGCGGGCTTGACCCGGCCACCGCCAGCGGACGTGACTTCACGCTCCGGGTCCCCTATGCGTTCGGCCTGGTGTGCGGATCGAACGGAACGGTGACGACGCTGAGTCTGCTTCCCGCGGACTCGTCTCGGTTGGCCGAGGGCGCGTCTGGGTTCGCGTGGCACGACGCTGTCAGCGGCGTCTACACCTACGTCACGGCGGCGCCGACGATCACGAGCCCCGGCACCACGGCCACCTGCACGCGCGTCGGCATCGGCACCGTGCCTGCCAGCAGCAGCTCTCCCCCGGGCCGGGTCGTGAATCTCATCGCCAGCGTGAGCCCCGCGCCGACTGCGGGCTCGGTGCTGTTCCTCTATCGCCGCGTCCGCTACGAGTTCCGCGCCTCGGCGTCGGTCCCGGGCAGGGACGGACTGTGGCGCACGGTTGACGGCCAGACCGATCAGGAGCTTGCAGCACCGCTCGACACCGGGGCCCGGGCCGCGTTCTTCGTTCTGAACCGAACCCCGGCTGAGACCACGCTCCCGACACCCCTGTCCAGCGTGCGTGGGCTCGAGATCCGGTTGGGCGGAAGCGACGGGACGATCTCCCGGTAGAGTCGTACGGCGATAAGGCCATCCCGAGTGGCTCCGACCGAAAGGTCGGAGCTATTCTTTTTCTCCACTATGCAGCCCCTCTTCTACTTATTGATCCTCGCGCTCGCGGCGGCGCCGGCCGCGGCACAGACTCGCCAGCGCGCGCGAGAACTGGGCCTTCCCTTCCCCGGAACGCCGGGTCCACTCAACGCGATCACCGATGTGAAGGGCGTCGCGGTGGGGCACAGTACCATCATCTCCGGCAGCGGACGGCGGGTGCGCGGCAAGGGGCCGGTGCGGACCGGTGTCACGGCGATCTTCCCGCGCGGCAAGACGTCGCAGGATCCGGTGCACGCCGCGTTCGCGACCTTGAACGGCAACGGCGAGATGACCGGCACACACTGGCTCAAGGAGTCGGGGTTTCTGGCGGGCCCGATCACCATCACCAACACGCTCAGCGTCGGAACAGTGCACCAGGCGGTGATCGCGTGGGCGCTCAAGCAGGGCTGGCCCTCGTGGGGGTTCTCGCTCCCGGTCGTGGCGGAGACCTGGGACGGCGACCTCAATGACCTCGAAGGCTTCCACGTCCGGGCGGAGCACGTGTTCCAGGCGCTCGACAACGCGGCGAACGGGCGGGTGGCCGAGGGGAACGTGGGCGGCGGCACCGGGATGATCTGTCACCAGTTCAAGGGCGGGATCGGCACGGCGTCACGGCGCCTGTCGAAGGAGGACGGCACCTACACCGTCGGCGTGCTGGTGCAGTGCAACTACGGGAACCGGGAGCGGCTCGCGGTGCTGGGAGTGCCGGTGGGCACGGAGATTACCGACCTGGGTCCGTGCTCGATTCTTCCACCCGATGCGACGCGGACCGATCAGTACGCGGCGTGCGGCGCATCCGCGACCACTCCCGACCGCGACAGCGGGTCCATCATCATTGTCGTCGCCACGGATGCTCCTCTGCTGCCACACCAGCTCGAGCGGGTGGCCCGTCGCGCGGGGCTCGGCGTGGCCCGAATGGGTGGGCTCGGCGCGGACTCCTCAGGCGACATCTTCCTCGCGTTCTCGACCGCGAATCCCGGCGCCGCCGACTCCGGCGTCGCGACGGTGCGGTCACTGTCGAACGACCGGATCACTCCGATCTTCGAGGCCACCGTGGGCGCGACCGAGGAAGCGATCGTGAATGCGATGCTCGCCGCGGAGACGATGACAGGCGCGGACGGCAACCGTGTGTTCGCGCTCCCGGCTGACAGGCTTGTCGCAGCCATGCGGAAGTACGGGCGGATGTAGGGTGCTAGACGACCGGTGGAGCGGGAACGCCTTCGGGGGCGCTGCGATCGCGACCGCCGGAGCCCGGCGGGCCGATCGTCTGATGTCGCGTAGAGCTCAGCCCGCCCGCCGGTCTCCGACGCGCGATCTAGAGCGCCCCTTCGGCGTCCCACTCCACCGGCGCCAAAGCGACTAAGGCTTACCGGTGAGACTCGGTGCGGGCTCGCCGAAGCGGCGCTCCAGGCGGTCGAGGAGCACGGCCATGGTCGTCCGCATCTCGCTCATCTCGGCCTCGAGCTCCTCGATCCGCCCCTCGAGGTCCCGCACGCGAGACTCGGCCGTGCGGCTCCGGGAGTCGGCCACGCGGGCCCGGAGCTCGGCCGACTTCGCATCCGCCCGAGCCGACTTGGCGCGAGACTTGGTATTGTGCAGCTGTATCTGCTGGATGAGATCCCACACGAACGCCATGACTGCCTCCGTCGGAGCGAGCTACCAGCCTACGGCGGAATGGCCTGGAGGGCTGTGACCGATGTCGCTTAAGGGGAAGCGGGTGCTGTTTTTCGCGGCGCCGCTTTATGAGGACCTGGAGCTCTGGTATCCCAAGATCCGGCTCGAGGAGGAGGGCGCCACGACGACCGTGGCGGGGCTGGGCGAGCCGAGTTATCAAGGAAAGCGGGGCTATCCGATCAGCCCGGATACCACGGTGGACAAGGTGTCGTCGCGCGACTTCGACGCGCTGGTGATCCCGGGCGGCTACGCGCCGGACATTCTCCGGCGGCACAAGAAAGTGCTCGATCTCACCCGCGAGATCTTCGAGGCGGGAAAGCCGGTCGCCTACATCTGCCACGCCGGCTGGGTGCCGATCTCCGCCGGCATCGTGAAAGGCAGGCGTGGCACCAGCGTAGGCGCGATCAAAGACGATCTGGTGAACGCGGGAATGATCTGGGAGGACAGCCCCGTGGTCGTTGACGGGAACATGATCACGTCGCGTACGCCGGCCGATCTCGGCCCGTTCTGTCGGGCGATCATCGGCGCTCTGGGGGACTGATGCGCGCCGACCGATACCGGGCCGCGCGTGGACTTGGTGCGGGCGGGATGGCGGGGGTCTGCCTCGCCCTCTTCACCGCTCCCCTTCACGCCCAGAACCCGCGGCCGCAGGTCGCGGTGGCACCGTTCAGCGTCGAGAGCGACAGCACCGGCGCCGTCCGGGCTGTGGCCGAGGCCTGCCTCGATGGGCTGGTCAGCGAGTTGAGGGCGAAGGGCATCACGGTCGTGCAGCACGCCCAGCTCTCGGAGACGAAGCTCGCCGCAGCGCGCCCGGCCCTCGTGGCGGTGCTCGGCAAGTTCAGGCGCGAGGGAGCTCAGTACCCAGGAGACCTGCGCCTCATGGAGGTTCAGTCCGGCGAAGAACTCCGCGCCTACTTCACCAACGACAAGGATCCGGCCGCGGCCGCGAAGTCGGGACAAGCGGCCGCCGGCCGCATCGCGAGCGTCCTCAAGGAGCTGAAGGCACAACCACCGGGCCGGCGCGCGGCCGGCCAGGATTCGCTGACCGGGCCGATGGTGCGGATGATCACCGGCGATCCCGAGAAGCCCGGCCGCTTCGTGGTTCGGATCACGTTTCCGCGCGGCTCGCACACCGAGCCGCACTACCACACGGCGGACGTCACCGGGCGGGTGCTCCGCGGCCGGTTGCTCATGGGGTCGACGGCTCGGTTCGATACCACTCGCGTGGTGCCGTTCGAGCAGCGCGGCTCGAAGGTCGTCAAAGCGCGGGAAGTTCATTTCGACTGGTGGCCGGAGGGTGGCGAGCTCGAGATCGAAGGTAAGGGACCGATGGAGACCGTCATGGTGGACAGCACCGGGAAACCGCTGCCTCGGTGATGGGTGACGTCCTCCTGGCGGCCGGCTATCTCGGGGGGCTCGTCCTCGCGGCCGGAGTGATACTCTGGGCGCGCGACCGGCTGACTGCTCCCCCCGAGCCGACGCCCGCCGAGCTGGCGGCGCGGGAGCGATCGTATCGGGCCCGTTTGCTCGCGCCGAACTGGTCCGCGCTCGAGGCGGTCTCGGGGCCAGGATCGGTTCCCGACCCCTTGCGTGAGCTGTACCAGGACCGGGACCTCCTGCTCAGTACCAACCTCGACGTGGTGGACCCGCGGTTGAGGGATGGCGACGAGGCGGTCTGGTCCATCGACCGGTTCTGTCCCGCCGATCGCGAAGCGCTGGCCGAGCAGTGGGCTGAGCTGCCGCGGGGAAGCCTTACGTTCGCCGAGTGCGATGGCGATCCGTACTACGTAGTGCTGGGAAGTTCACGCGCGGACGGCGGCCCGGTCTATCACCTGTTTCACGACGGCGGTGAGACGGTCACCGTTGCTCCGTCGCTCACCTTGTTCCTGGCCTGTTGTCGCGAGGCCAAGCTGAAGGCGGCGGACGGCTAGACGCCGCCCTTGCCTTGCCGGGTCGCGTTCCAGCCCGCACATTCGCCGCGCGGGTAGACGCTCGCCACCTTCCCAGGAGAACGGCCATGTCCCACTCTCGCTCCCGCAGCACGATGCTGCTGCTGCTGATCTCCGCTCTCGCCTGTCAGCCGGCCCCCAAGACCGAGACCGCAACGATGGGGGCCGCATCCGAGGCGGCCGCGCCGGCCGGGCTCTCGGCCGAGGACGAGGCCGCGGTCCGCGCGGTCGACGCGAGCTGGGCCAAAGCGGCCACGGCAGGCGACGCGAACGCCGTCAACGCGCTGTACACGGCCGACGCGACTGTTCTGCCTCCCGGTGCGGCGGGCGTGCAGGGCGACGCGGCGAAGGAGTTCTTTAGCGGCTTCTTCAACTCGATGGCGGTCCAGGTCGAGCTCAACACGAAGGCGGTGGGAGGCCGCGGCGACCTGGCCTATGCAACGGGAACGTACCGGATGACGCTGACGCCGAAAAAGCCGGGTTCCAAGCAGCTCCCCACGGACGAGGGGAAGTACCTCGAGGTGCTCAAGAAGCAGCCCGACGGGTCGTGGAAGATTGCCTACGACATCTGGAACTCGAGCATCCCGCCCGCGAAGCAATAGACGCTCTCGGACCGGGCGGGCGCTGGTGGCAGCGAGCATTCGGCGTTGATTACTTACTCTCTCGCATGGGAATGCCGGAGACCGTTCGCCAGGCGCTCGCCGAGCGCTACACCGTCGAGCGCGAGCTCGGCCGGGGCGGGATGGGCGCCGTCTATCTCGCCCGCGATCTGCGCCACCAGCGCCCCGTGGCCCTCAAGGTCCTGCTCCCAGAGTTCGCCTCCGGAGCGGGCGCCGAGCGGTTCCAGCGCGAGATCCTCTTCGCCGCGCGGCTCCAGCACCCGCACATCCTGACCGTCCTCGATTCAGGCAAGGTCGCCGACGAGGCGAACGGCGTCACCCACCTCTGGTTCACCATGCCGTTCGTCGAGGGCGAGTCGCTTCGCGACCGCCTGAACCGCGCAGGCCGCCTGGGACTGGACGACGCGCTCCGCATCACTACTGAAGCCGCCCGCGCGCTCGACTACGCGCACGGGCAGGGCGTGATCCACCGCGACATCAAGCCCGAGAACATCCTGCTCACCCGGGACGGCACCACGCTGGTCACCGACTTCGGGATCGCGCGAGCGGCCGGCGCGAAAGACGGCCTCACCCAGACGGGCGCCCCCATCGGAACCGCCGCCTACATGAGCCCTGAGGCGACCGACGAGGTGGAGGTGGACGCGCAGTCCGACCAGTACTCGCTCGCGGTCGTGCTCTACGAGATGCTGGGCGGCGAGCCGCCGTTCACCGGGCGGAGTCTGCACGCGATCGTCGCGAAGCGGCTCAGCGATCCGACGCCCAGCGTGCGTTCGCGCGCCCCGGACACCCCACCCCAAGTGGATGCCGCGATCGAGCGGGCCATGCACCCTCAGCCGGCGGAGCGGTTCGGAAGCGTGGGAGAGTTCGCCAAGGCGCTCGCGGTCGGCCGGATGGGCGGTTGGACCGGTGGGCAGAAAGGACGGCAGCGTCCACGCTGGCTGGTACCCGCCTTCGCCGTCGGGGTGCTCCTCGCGGCCACCGGCTGGTGGACGCTCCGCCGGCCGGTCGTCCCCCCGGCCCATCCGCCCATCGTGGCGGTGCTTCCATTCGAGAACCAGGGCGACTCGTCCGACGCGTACTTCGCCGATGGCGTGGCCGACGAGATCCGTACCAAGCTCTCGCAGGTTGCTGGGCTCGAGGTAATCGCCCGCGGTAGCTCGATCGAGTATCGCGGTACCACCCGCCGCCCGGCTGAGATCGCTGGGGAGCTCGGTGCCGACTACCTGCTCACCGGCACGGTGCGCTGGGACAAGGCGGCCGGCGCCGGCCGCGTGCGGGTGACGCCCGAGCTGGTGGATACGCGTTCCGGCCGGCCCGCCCGCTCCCGCTGGGTGCAGCAGTTCGACGCCTCGCTCACCGACGTGTTCCAGGTGCAGGCGGACATCGCGGGCAGGGTGGCGGACGCGCTTGGCGTGGCGCTGGCCGACAGCGCCCGGCGCGAGCTCAACGCCCCGCCCACCGCGAACCTCGCCGCCTATGACGAGTTCCTGAAGGGGGAGGCCGCGTCGCAGGGGATGAAGGGCGACCAGGCGAGTCTCCGGCGGGCGATCGGCTATTACCGGCGTGCCATCGCGCTGGACTCCGGATTTGTCCATGCCTGGAGCCAGCTCTCCCGCGCCTGTTCGTCGCTCTACTCCAACGGGGTCCCTTCCCCCGAAATCGGCGACGAGGCGCGGAACGCCGCCCAACGCGCCCGGCGGCTCGCGCCGAACGACCCCTCGGTCTACCTGGCGCTGGGCGACTACCACGGCAGCGTCAATCCGATCGACAACGAGCGCGCTGCCCAAGCCTACCAGGAGGGACTTCGGCTGGCCCCCGGAAACGTGGACCTGCTAGGCGCGGTGGCGATGACGGAGTCGAGCCTGGGCCGCTGGGACGCCGCGACGGCCCGACTCGCGCGGGCCTCGCAACTGGATCCCCGCTCGCCGAGCGCGGCGCGCCGCGTCTCCGCGGTGAACACCTTTCTTCGGAACTACCCGGCTGCGGACTCCGCCGCCGACCGCGCGATCGCGCTCGCGCCCACCAGCCCCGCCATCGTTTCGCTCAAGGTGATGGCCGCCGTGGGCCGGGGCGAGCGCGACAGCGCCCGCGCGGTGATCCGCCGGGCGGCGAGGCTCATCGACCCGTCGGCGCTCTACTCGTTCGTCGCGAGCTATCAGGACCTCTACTGGGTGCTGGACGAGACGCAGCAGCGGGAGGTGCTTGCGGCGGGCCCGGCCGTGTTCGACGGCGACCGCGGGGTCTGGGGAATGGTGCGCGCCCAGATCTACCATGACCGGGGTGAGCGGCGGCTCGCGGCCGCTTACGCCGACTCGGCCAGGATCGCGTTCGAGGAGCAGCTCCGGGCCGCACCGGACGACGGGCAGCGGCGGGTGCTGCTCGGGGTCGCGCTCGCCTACCTGGGGCGAAAGGCCGACGCAGTGCGCGAAGGGGAGCGCGGCGTCGAGCTGATGCCGATCAGCCGGGACGGCTACCTGGGGCCGTACGTGCAGCTGCAGCTCGCGCGCATCTACATTCTCACCGGCCAGCCCGCGCAAGCGCTCGATCAGCTCGAGCCGCTGCTTCGGGTGCCGTTCTATCTCTCGCCGGGCTGGCTCCGGATCGATCCCGCGTTCGACCCGCTCAGGGCCAACCCGCGATTTCGCGCGCTGGCGCAAGGGACTACGACCATGAGCGTCGGCAACTGACATGTCAGTCCGTGTCGCCTTCGGAATCGCGGCGGTAAGCCTAACTCTCGCGGGTCCGGCGCTTCCGCAGACCGCGGGCGCGGGCCAGGTCGTCGCCGGGCAAACCACGATCACGCTGCCGGACACCGCCGCCTACTCGCCCACTGCGCGGCAGATCTTGGCTCTCGAGGTGAAGCGGAGCGCCGCCATCGCGAGCCGGGACACCGCGTGGCTCGCAACGCTCTACTCGCCCGACTTCAAAGGAGTGCCCGCCGGCGGACAGCGGGTGGACCGTGCCGCGCTCTTCCGAGTCTTCAGCCGCGACGCGCCCGAGCTCCGGTTCGCAATCGACGAGCTAGAGGTGCGCGACTTCGGCACGTCGGCCACGGTCATGGGGCGGCTTCGCACCACGACGCGCGACGGCCAGTCTCTGGGCGAGTCGCGCTACCTTCACCTGTACGTCCCGCGCAAAGGTCATTGGTGGATCGTCGCGGCGGTCGGGAGCGCGGTGCTGCCGCCGCGTCCGCAGCAGAAGTGAATGCGGATCGGCGTTGACCTCGGCGGGACCAAGACCGAAGCCATCGCGCTCGATACGGAGAGCCGCACCGTCATTCGCAGACGAATCGCGACGCCGCGCGAGTACCCCGGCACGGTCGAGGCGATCGCCGGGCTCGTCGCCGAGATCGAGGCGGAGGCAGGCGGGACCGGATCGGTGGGCGTCGGGATCCCGGGTGTCGTTAGCAGGACGACCGGCCTGGTCAGGAACGCCAACTCCACCTGGCTCATCGGCCGGCCGCTGCTCGCCGACCTCGAGGCTCGGCTCGCCCGACCGGTCCGGATCGCGAACGACGCGAACTGCTTCACGCTGTCCGAGGCGATCGACGGTGCGGCCCGCGGGTTCGAGTCGGTGTTCGGCGTGATCCTCGGCACCGGCGTGGGCGGCGGGATCGCGATCCGGCAGCGGATCCACGACGGACCCAACCAGATCGCGGGGGAGTGGGGGCACAATCCCCTGCCCTGGATGACCGACGATGAGCGCTCGGCGGCGGCCGGGTGCTACTGCGGGAAGCGCGGGTGCATCGAGACGTTCCTCTCCGGGCCGGGCTTCGAGCGGGAACACCCGCTTCGCTCCGGCGTGCGGCGATCGAGTGAAGAGATCGTTCGTGCTGCGTCCGCCGGGGAGCCCGGCGCGGTCCGGTCACTAGAGCGGTACCACGATCGCCTCGCCCGCGCGCTCGCCGCAGTCGTCAACGTGCTCGACCCAGCCGCGGTCGTGCTGGGCGGCGGGATGTCGAATCTCCCCGATCTGCCGGCCGCGGTGTCCGCCCTGCTGCCCCGATACGTCTTCTCCGACTCGGTTCTGACGAAAGTGCTGCCGAACCTGCACGGCGACTCCAGCGGAGTGCGCGGGGCGGCGTGGCTCTGGCCGGATGGGTGACGCGGCTTGATACTTATCGCATTCTCGACAACGGGGACCCACCAGGAGGCTCACCCGATGAAGGTGCTCAGCATGCGCTACGCCTCAGTGCTGCCCAACGCCGAGGCGATGGCGAGGTTCTTCGACGCGCTGGGGCTGCCGCGCATGCCGCTCCCCGATCTGCCGGACGTCAAGTGGCCCGCGGGATTCGCGGGCGCGATCTTCCCGGCCGGTGAGAGCTGGATCGAGATCTGGCCTCAGGGACCGGAGATGCCGGTGGGCAACATGCTCCAGATCGTGGTGGACGACGCCGAGGCGTTCGCGGCGCACGCCAAGGCGCGTGGGCTCTCGCCCGAGGGACCGATGGACGCGCACGGGGAGCGGATCTTCTTCCTCAAGGCGCCGGACGGCACCCAGATCTCCTTCCAGTCGAAGCTGCCGGAGACCGCGGCCTGACCGGTCCGGCCGGCGACCTTCGCGAAACCATCGTCCGCATCTTCGAACGGACGCGGCAGACTCCCGGAGCCCCGTACGAGCCCGATCGGCTGCTCGCGTTCCTCACGGATCCGCCGGCGCTGGGGAGGCGAGTGGCCGATACCTTCGCCGG
The DNA here is from genome assembly GCA_035707305.1 of Gemmatimonadales bacterium. Lineage (GTDB taxonomy): Bacteria > Gemmatimonadota > Gemmatimonadetes > Gemmatimonadales > GWC2-71-9 > DASQPE01. Next base: position 1,983 of record DASSUE010000095.1, on the reverse strand, counting down.
CCGGCGGCGATGGGTGAGGTTCATGAACGCGGTGCAGCTCGAGCTCGGGATCTGCTTCACGCAGGAGGAGTGGGACCGCGGGTTCGGGCTGGACCAGCTGGTGGACGTTGCGGCGGCCAAGCGGACCAAGCCCGACCAGCAGCTCCGGCTCGCGAGGAAACGCCTGGAAGAGGCGCGGCGCCGCCGCACCGGCGAGCCGGTCAAGTTCGCGCTTCTGTTGCTCCCCATCCTGATCGGCGCGGTGGCAGCCGACTCGTGGCTGGTGAAGGCATTGCTGATCCTGCTCTGGATCGCGGGAGTGGGTGGAGTGAGCGCGGTCTCGTTCTCGGACGTCCGCTACAGCCGCGAGCTGGTGAATCGAATCGAAGTGCTTCAGCCGCGGAGTTAGCGCGTGCCCACTCACGAAACCCAGAGGGCCAGGATGCTCGCGGGCGAGCTATACCGGGCCGACGATCCGCAGCTCAAGGCCGCGCATCTCTGAGCGCAGGAGATCACCGCGCTCTTCAACTCGACGCCTGCCACGGCGAGGGAGGAGCGCCGCGAGCTGCTCACCCGCCTGTTCGAGCACTTCGGCGCGGACCCGGTGCTGAAGCCGCCGTTTCTGTGCGATTACGGCTTCAACATCTCGATGGGCGCCCGCTCGTTCGTCAACTACGGGAGCATGTGGCTGGACTGCAACCGGATCACCGTCGGCGAGGACGTGCAGATGGGGCCCGGCGTCCACCTCTACACGGCGACGCACCCGCTCGATGCCGCCACCAGGAAGTCGGGATTGGAATCGGCGTTGCCGATCTCGATCGGCGACGGCGTCTGGCTGGGCGGCGGGACGATCGTCTGCCCGGGAGTCAGCATCGGCGAGAACACGGTGGTGGGCGCCGGGAGCGTGGTGGTGCGCGACCTGCCCCCGAACGCCCTTGCCGTGGGCAATCCCGGCCGGGTGGTGCGCTCCCTCGGCCTCGGCGCGCTTCTTGAAAGAGCCGCGCAGCGCCTATCGCGAGCCCCCCGCGCGGCGTTGAACGTTTCAGCTGATGGGTAACAGGTTTATCACCTGATGGGTGACAGGTGGCGTTCGCGGCGAGTGCGGCCGCTGTGGAGGCATTGGTTCGTGAACCGCGGGCTTGCTCCGCCCGCAGCTGATGCCCGATGCGTTAGGCGGACTCACGTCCCCCCGAGAGCGCCCCGCCTAAGTCGGGCGGGGCGTCGGCTTGATCTCGCGGGGTGGATGCGTGATCGACCACACGTAGGCGGCGACTGCGCGAACATCCTCGTCCGGCATGTTCGTCCAACCCCGCATCGGCATCGGCTTGCCCGTCCAGGTCTGGTGGGCTGGAATGCCGCGCTTGATCTGCTCGACGAGCCACTCGTAGGTGCCGGACCCGTGCAGCCAGATCGCGCCGGTGAGGGCCGGACCGTCGCGCGTGCCCTGGGCGTCGTCGCCGTGGCAGGCGGCGCAGTTCGCCGAGCCGTGGAACAGGTGCCGCCCCCACGCGATGGCGCTGTCGGTCACGCCAGGTGGTCGGGGCGCAGGGGCCCGCTGAGCGGCCGCCGGGGTGGCGCCGAGCATTAGCCCGGCGACGAGCCAGCAATGGCGGGGGCGCACCATGGTCATAGGCGACCCCTCCTCAGGGTCGCTCTCACGCTAGCCGCCCGCGGCTGAAGAGGCAGTGAAGATGGCGGGAAGGTTTCGTTGGGCCGGGCCGCCTAACCCCCGCATGCAGCCGACAAGCGCGGCCGGCCCGGGGCTCCCGTGACGACCGGCCGATTTTGGGCGCATTAAGGAACGCTGATTTCGTCAGGTGAGCTGGTCCGCTTGCAGCTGATGCAGACTCTGTTAAGCGGTCGTGACGCCTCGTGTGTCTGGGAGAGGCCATATGTCCCCGCGTCATCTCGAGCGCCATCGGACGGAGCGAATTGGCTGGCTGCGGGCTGCGGTGCTTGGCGCCAATGACGGCATTGTCTCGACCGCCAGCTTAGTGCTAGGTG
>DASSUE010000094.1:0-2530 GCA_035707305.1 Gemmatimonadales bacterium | reverse complement strand
GGTACAGCGGGGCGGATTCACCGTCTCCGTGAGCGGCCGGCGGCGCGGCAAGGGGTCGAGCCGCGAAGCGTCCCCGTTTGCGGAGCGCGCGGCGGGCATCCGGGTCGTGATCGCCGAGAGCTTCGAGCGGATCTACCGGGAGAATTGCCACAATCTCGGCATCCTCACCAGCACCGATTTCGAGCTGATCGACGCCCTGCGGCGCGGCCATCCGGTGCCCCTCGAGCAATTCTGCGAGGGCGAGGGGCTGATCGGCCGGGCCATCGTGCAGCGCGGAGGCCTCCTACCTTACGCGGCCGCGCGGCTCCGGGGCGAGGAAGTGGTCGCAGCTCCCTCCACCGCCAATCGCCCGATGACGCTGGGCGAAAAAATCCTGGCCACTCACTGGGTCACAGGGCTGGATTCGCCAGCGGGTGTTCCCGCCGTTCGCCCCGGTGACGATGGATTCGTGCGGGCCGATCTCCGCTTCAGCCACGAGTACGTAACCCCCATGGCCGCCGCTCTCTGGAACGAGCACGCCGGAGCGAGCCCGGTTCGAGAGCCAAACACCATCCTGCTGTTCCGCGACCACCTGGTGCTGCTGGACCGGCTGCTGGGCAAACGCGCCGATGCCTCCCGGGTGCTCGGTCTCGCGGGTGAGCTGGCCACGCGCCAGGCCGCGTTCGCCTCCACGCACCGCCTCCGGCTCCACGGAGGGAAGGCCGAGTCGGAGGGCATCTGCCACGTACTCGTGCTCGAGCGGTACGCGCTTCCCGGCCAGGTCATCGTGGGTAGCGACAGCCACACGCCGCACGCCGGCGCGATCGGCTGCGTGGCGTTCGGCGTCGGCACCACGGCCATCTGCCATTCCTGGCTCACCGGCGACGCGCGGGTGCGGGTTCCCCCCTCGCTCCTGATCGACATAGGCGGACAGCTCCGCCGCGGCGTGACTGCGAAGGACCTCATGCTCCGCCTCCTGGCCGATCCGGCCATCAGGCAAGGCGCGGCACTGGGCCGCCTGGTCGAGTACACCGGCTCAGCGGTGGAGGCGTTGTCCATCGACGAGCGTGCCACGCTCACCAACATGGCCGCGGAGCTGGGAGCCTTCACCGCCATCGCGCCACCCGATATCGCGGTCGCACGATTCCTCGAGCGGTACCGTGGCTTCGACCGAACCGAGGCGGAACGGTTGGTGGACGGGCTCGCCGCCGATCCGGGCGCCGAGTACGAGGCAACCATGGCGCTGGATGGCGCGGAGGTTCAACCGATGGTGGCACTCCCGGGCGATCCCGGCAACGGCGTGCCCCTGGCGAGGCTGGGAACCGTGCCGATCGACATCGCCTACGCGGGAAGCTGCACCGCGGGCAAGCGCGAGGACGTCGACATGTACGCCAGCGTCTTCGCCGAGGCGGCGCGGGGCGGCCGCCGGGTGGCGCCGGGCGTTCGCTGCTACGTGCAGTTCGGGAGTGTCGACGTGGAGCGGTACGCGCGGGAGCGCGGCTACCTCGACCTGTTTCGCGCGGTCGGGGCGGAAGCGCTGCCGTCCGGTTGCGGCGCGTGCATCAATGCCGGCCCCGGCGCCAGCGAACGACAAGAGAGCGTCACGGTCAGCGCCGTCAACCGGAACTTCCCGGGGCGATCAGGCCCCGGCAAAGTGTACCTCGCGAGCCCGTACACGGTGGCAGCATCTGCCATCGCGGGACGCATCGTAGCATGGCACGGCTGATGGCGGTCTCGGTCCTGCGCTACGCGCTCTGTGCTGACGGACACACATCGGCGAGCACACACGCGCCGCAGCGGGGCCGCCTCGCGACGCAGATCTGCCGGCCATGGAAGATCAACAGGTGCGAGAGCAGTGCCCAGTCGTCCCTCGGGAACAGCGGCATCAGATTCTGCTCGATCTTCGCCGGGTCGTGCTCCCGGGACAGGCCGAGCCGCCCGCTCAGCCGCGCGACGTGGGTGTCGACCGTGATCCCCTCGTTGATGCCGAATGCATTGCCGAGCACGACGTTCGCGGTCTTGCGGCCGACGCCGGGGAGCACTCGGAGCGCCGCCATGGTGGCGGGGACCTCGCCGCCGTGTTCGGCAACCAGCGCCTGTGCCATGCCGATGAGACTCCGGGCCTTGTTTCGAAAGAAGCCGGTGGACCGGATGATCTCCTCGACGTCCTCCTGCTTTGCTTCCGCGAGCGCTCGGGGATCGGGATAGCGCGCGAAGAACGCCGGCGTCACCAGGTTGACCCGCGCGTCGGTGCACTGGGCTGACAGGATCGTGGCCACGATGAGCTCGAACGGGCTCTCGTGCTCGAGTGCGCAGGTGGCCTCTGGATACACCCCCTTGAGGCGCTCCAGGATAACCGCTGCGCGGGCGGAAGCGGGTGGAATTTTTTTCCCCCGTTCCCGCCTATTCCTCCGGTTCACCCGCGTCGTGCCCGTGCGAACTCCAGGAATCCTTCGACCGGCCGTGCGTTGAGGACGTCGCCGGCCGACAGCCATCCCTTCCGCGCGATGCCCACCCCAAACTCCACGTTCGCGATCCCGGCGGTGCTGTG
>DASSUE010000093.1:0-25654 GCA_035707305.1 Gemmatimonadales bacterium | reverse complement strand
CTTCATCGTGGCTGCGGAGCTCGATGGTGATGTCCGGGAGAGCCGCATCTTTCTCGCGGCGCCGGTGACGTTGAGCGACGTTCTCGAGCTTTACCGCGATCAGGTGACGGTGCATCAGACCGTCGAATGGGATGCCGCGGCTGAGGCCGTCGTGGCGCGCCGGCAGGAGCGGCTGGGGGCGCTGGTCCTGCGGGAGCGGCCGGTGGACGTGGACGAGGAGCAGATCAAAGACGTCGTGCTCACCTGGCTCGAACGCACTGGCCTCGACGTTCTGCCCTGGTCCGACGCGTCCCTTCGGGTCCGCCAACGGCTCGGCTTCCTGCATCAGCTCGACCCGGCGTGGCCCGATGTGTCGGAGGCTGCGCTGGTCGAACGCCTGGCCGAGTGGATCGGGCCCCAGCTCCGTGGAATCGGCCGCCGGAGCGATCTCAAACGAATCGATCTGACCGCGGCATTGCTCGGACTGCTCGATTGGCGTCGTCGTCGGGAGCTCGATACGCTCGCACCGACGCACATCGAGGTGCCAAGCGGATCACGGATCGCGATCGATTATGCCGACCCCACGGCCCCCGCGCTGCCGGTGCGGCTGCAGGAAGTGTTCGGATGGCAGGAGACCCCGCGCGTCGCCGATGGGCGGGTCGCGCTGACGCTGCACCTGCTGTCACCGGCCCGGCGACCGGTACAGGTAACGCGCGATCTCGCCGGGTTCTGGCGCAGCACCTACTTCGACGTGCGGAAGGACTTAAAAGGGCGGTATCCGAAGCACTACTGGCCGGACGATCCGCTCCGCGCCACAGCCACCCACCGCGTGCGGCCACGGAGCTAAACCCGGCGGATCAATACTTTGCGTAGACGCTGGTGCTGCCCGACTTCTGGAACGCCACGACGTGATAGGGCTCGGCCGGCACTCCGGGCTGATCCATACCAGGTGTACCCACCGGCATGCCCGGAACCGACAATCCCATCGTCTTGGGCCTTTCCTTGAGCATCCGCTTCACATCGGCCGCCGGCACATGTCCCTCGACGATATAGCCACCGACCTGGGCCGTGTGACAGGACCGGACATGACGGGGAATTCCCAGCTCGTCCTTGATCGGGTCGATCGGATCCCGGTCGTACACCGTGGTCCGAAAGCCCGCTGCCTTGACGTGGTCAACCCACTTCTCGCAGCAGAGACAGGTCTCACTCTTGTATATCGTCATCGGCGGGAGTGGCGCCCCGCGCCCGTCCGGCCGCGCTGAACCGGGCAGGAACGTGAGCCCAACCGCGCCGGCACCCAGCCGCAGGAACGTACGTCGATCCATCCCCACTCCGAAGTAGAGGGTCATTGGCGGAATCTACACGCCATCCGAATCGTCCGCCGAGACCAGCCGCTCGCTCAGCGTCAGCTCGTCGCAACGGGCATCGAGCTCCTGGTACGCACCGGCCGACCGGGTGCGGAAGATGTCGTACGCCGCCCGCGCCGCCCAATCGTCCACGGTCAGGTAGCGCCCCGGCGTCGCCACACTTCGAAACAGCTCGGTCCCCAGGTAACCGCGGGCCGTCTGAAACAGACGGGCCCAGTCACCATCCGGCGCATAGATCCGCTCGAACATCTCGGTGCACTCCGGCCGCACATCGTACATCCACACGATCCGGTACATCAGGAAGCCGGCACCCAGGCCATCAGGGCCAGCGGGTTGCCCTCGCTGTCTCGGAGAAACGCCATCCGAAGCTCGCGTCCCGGCTCGCGATGGACGGCATGCGGCGGTCCTTCGAAAGACACGCCACGGGCCAGCAAGGTCTGGTATGCTGCCTCCACGTCGGGCACGCGAAAGTACAGCACGGACCCGGCATGGTCGAACTCGGCGCGTTCCGGACGCGACAGCATCAACGTCACCGGGCCGCAGCGGAAGAACGCGAGGCCTGGGGGCGCCTGGAACAGGAACGGCATACCGAGTACGTCGCGGTAGAACCGCACCGCCCGGTCGAGGTCTTCCACGCGCTGGGCAACCTGACCCAGCTCGTCCCAGGTGAGTGCGGCGGTCTGGGTGGGTGTGGTCATCTCGTAGCTCCGGACTCGATTTCGCGAAGTCGGAAACAGTCGGTCGTGTGATCGTTCACCATGCCGACGGCCTGCATGAACGCATAGCAGATGGTCGAGCCGACGAATCGAAACCCGCGACGCTTGAGGTCACGGCTCATGGCATCGGACTCGAGCGTGCGCGGGGCTACCTGCGCCAGGGATCGGGGGCGGTTGACCCGAGGACGTCCGCCCACGAAAGCCCAGAGATAGCGGTCGAGCGCGCCGAACTCACGCTGCACCGCCAGGACCGCGCGCGCGTTCGACACCGCGCTTTCGATCTTGCCCCGGTGCCGGATGATCCCGTCGTCCCGCAGCAACCGCGCGACCCGCGCGGGGGTAAACCGCGCCACGGCGGCTGGATCGAAGTCGGCGAACGCCGCCCGGTAGGCCGCCCGCTTCTTGAGCACGGTCTCCCAGCTGAGACCGGCCTGGGCGCCCTCCAGCGTGATCAGCTCGAACAGGGTGCGGTCGTCGTGGACCGGCACGCCCCATTCCGCGTCGTGATACGCGATGGACAAGTCGGTGCGAGCCCACGCACAGCGGGTCGCCGGGCGCACGGGTGCAACACTGGTCGAAGGCATGCCTCAGAGTTAGCGGCCGGACCCGTGTCCGGCTAGCGTTCGACATGGACCAGCAGCCCGATCCTTCGCGGGTCGTTCACGACGCCCCGGCGCTCCGCTTCCGGATCGAGCTCCCGGGCGGCACCGCGGAGCTGGCGTACGTGCCGGTGGATGAAGGGGTGCTCGACTTCTACAGCACGTGGGTCCCCCCATCGGAGCGGGGCCGGCGGGTAGCTGCCCGGTTGGTCAGCGCGGCGCTGGCTTACGTGCGGGAGCGAGGACTCCGGATCGTGCCATCCTGCTGGTACGTGCGCGGCTGGATCGATGCCCACCCGGAGCAGCGGGATCTCCTGGCCTAGAGCATCTTCGGACGGAGCATGAACCGCAGGCTCGCGGCCGCCGGCGCGAGGCGCGGCGTGTCCATCGCGATCACGCCACTTTTCGGAAAGTCGATCTTCACTCCGCGGTCGCTGCCGGTGAGCAGCAGTGCCGCGATCTCCTCCATCCAGGGGGAATGGCCGACCAACGCCACGACGGCTCGCTCGCCGCGCGGTCCAGCCTCCGCGGCGATCGCGGCGAGATCCGGTTCGTCGGCCAGGGCATCGCACGGCACCGGCGGCTGCGGGAGCAGCATCACGTCGTGCATGATCTCCGCCGTCTGCATCGCCCGCAACCACGGGCTGGTCAGCAGTAGCTCGGGAGTGAGCTCGAGGTTGCGGAGGGTCCGCGCGACCTTCGCGTGCGTCTTGCGCCCCTTGTCGCTCAGCGGCCGCTGGGTGTCGTCCGGCCATTGCGATGGGTCCCGATCGCCGGCGTGCGCGTGACGCACGAGAAGCAGGAGCATGGTCCCTCCGTTGGGTGCTACCGCCGCGCGAATGCCCGCGCGAGGTCGACGATGACGCTGTCGATTTGTGCCGTCGCCGCCGGGGCGGTCAAGGCGTGGTGATTTGCCAGCACGGCAAAGGTAACCGTCCTTCCCCCCTCGAGCTCCAGATAGCCGGCGAGCGCGTTCACCCGCGCGATCGTACCCGGCTTGGCGGCTACCCGGCCGTCCGCCGGCGTGCCGCCGAACCGGCGAGCGAGCGAGCCGCGTTGCCCGGCGCGCGGCAGTGCTGCCAGAAACGGTTCGGCGCGGGGATGGCGGCGCATAGCCTGAAGGATGCGGACCAGGGCCAATGGAGTGATGAGGTTGCTGTTCGCCAGTCCCGACCCATCCACCAGTGCGAGCTGGGTCGAATCCACGCCGAGCGAATCGATGAGGAACCGCCGCTCGACCGCTATTCCCTCGCGCCAGCTCCCCGCGCGTCCGAATTGGCGCCCGAGCTGCTTGAGCAGGATCTCGGCGAACCAGTTCTGGCTGGTGTTGAGCACCGGGAAGATCCAGTCGCTGAGCGGGCGGGACGTCACTTCGGCCAGCGGCGGGCCGGCCCGCACCGAGCGGAAGGCGGTGGAATCCGTGGTCGACTTGACCGATCCCGAGACCGTGATGCCCGCCTCGCGAAGCGCGGTCCAAAGCGCCAGAGCGGCGAAGTAGTTGGGATCCGGTAGCGCGAAGTACTCGGTGCGCCCCCGACCGGTTTGCGCCACCCGTCCCTCGGCACGTATGCGAAGGGTCGCGGGTTCGCGGAAGAAATCGATGTTCGTCCCCGTGTCGCCGGGCGTGGTGACCGCCCGATTGTCGAGCACGATCGGCGTCCAGCTCGGCGCGAACGAGATCAGGGGCGGTGCGCCGACGGCCGGTCCCGCGCCCCAGGTGAGATCGACCGAGTTGTCGTTGAACCCGAGCCCTGACACCGGGGCGGCATACCACCAGTTGAGGTCGTAGTTCTCCCAGGCCGGATGCACCAGCGTCGGCTCGAGCCAGCTCCCGTCACCGACAACGTTGCCGGCGATGCTCCGCACGCCGCGTGCGCGCAGCGAATCGGCGAGCCGGCGCACCGCCCACATTGGCTCGCTCTCGCAGACGCCGGGGCGGAGGCTGTCGGTTCCGTAGCACCGGCGACTCCACGTCGGATCGCCGCGTCCATACAAGACGAGATCCCCCTGGAGCACTCCGTCACGTACCGCTTCGGTTCCGTAGAGACTGGTGCGCACCACCCAGGTGGGCGGAAGCCGCGCGGCGGCGACCGCGGTCACCGCGAGCTTCGCGGTGCTCGCGGGGATGAACAGTCGGTCCGCGTTCCGGGCGTAGAGCAGCCGTCCGCCATCGTCCATGACGGCGATTCCCCACAGCTGGCGGCGAAACGGGGGCGAGTCGAGCCGGGCGTCGACGGCCCGGGTGAGGCCACGCTGCGCATGGAGACGGGCAGCCGGGCCGAGGGGGAGGCCGCTAACGAGCGCCGCGCATGCCGCGACCGCGGCCAGGTGACGCCGTCGGGGGGCCCACCACCCGCTTGGGGAGAGACTGGGGCTCGCGGGGGCGACGAGTCGGCGCATGGCGGGCTGGCAGGTGGACCAGCGGGGATCGGGTGTGAACGGCGGCCAGCCCGGCGTTGACACTGCGACGTAAGGCCGTCAAACTACCGGGGTTAGCACCTCGTCGTCAATCACCGGCCGGAGGCGCAGGGGCCGGCCCGGTTCTCCCTCCCCCGGAGTGCTGAATTTCGAGTCACCCCTGGTGTCGCCGGCGCGGGCCGACCCTGTGCGGAGCCGCAGCCATCCTGGGCCTGCTCGGCGCGCTCTGGTCGCCGCCTTTGGCCGCGCAAGAGCCGGATCGGGTGATCCGCAGTCTTCGCTTCGAGGGCAATCGAGCGATCCCGGACGATGCCCTCGCGGCGGCGATCAGCACCACGGCGTCGAGCTGGTTCGCCCGCGCCGCGATCGTTCGATTCCTGGGCCTGGGCGAAAAGCGATATTTGGACGAGCTGGAGTTCCGCCGGGACGTCCTCCGCCTCGAGGTGCTGTACAAGCGAAGCGGCTATCCGGACGTGCAGGTGGACACGGTGGTCCGGCGCGACTCTCGGAACGCGCACATCACCTTCCGCATCACGGAGGGGCGTCCGATTCTGGTGGCCGCCGAGACGGTGACGGGCCTCGACAGCCTCCTCGATGAGGTGCGGAACAAGGTGCTGGTGGACTTGCCGCTGCGTGAGGGCGACGTGTTCAACCGCTATCTCATGCAAGTCACGGCGGACACGATCGCGCGCCGATTGCGGAACCGCGGTTTTCCGACCGCGACGGTGTTCACCGGGTTCGAAAGCACCACCGAGGATTACACCGCCACCGTGACGTACGAGGGGGTGCCCGGCGAGCCGGCTGTCTTCGGGGACGCGCGGGTGGCGGGCGCCGAGCGGCTCGACACCGGCGTGGTCCGGGATCTGCTCTTCGTGCGGCCGGGCCGTCCATACTCCGAAGCCGACCTGTTTCAAAGCCAGCGCAACCTTTACAAGACCGACCTGGTCCGATCCGTCACGGTGGACATCGATTCCGCCGCGTGGCAGCCCGGCGCGGACTCGGTTCCGCTGCTGGTGCAGCTGAGCGAGAGCCGGCCGTACCGCATCCGTGCGGGCATCGGCTACGCCACCACCGAGTGCTTCCGCGCGTCCGCGAACTGGACCGCTCGCAACTTCCTGGGCGAGGCTCGGACCCTCGAGGTCAGCACGCAGCTGTCGCGGATCGGGGTGGGCGATCCCGTGGACTTCGGATTCGCCGACAACATCTGCAGCGTGACCCGGGAGGATTCGATCGGATCGTCGAAGGTGAACTACCGCCTGGCCGCGACGGTACGGCGACCCGCGTTCCTCGGACCGCCGAACACACTCTCGCTGACGGCATTCGCCGAACGCCGCTCCGAGTTCAAGGTCTACCGCCGGGAAGAGATCGGCGCCTCGGTCGAGATCCTGCGTGAAACACCCCGTTCCCGGTTGCCGGTCTCGCTCGGGTATACGGTCTCCTACGGTGAGACCGAGGCCACCCCGGTCAGCTTCTGTGCGTTCTTCAACGCGTGCACGCCCGAAGTGATCGATCAGCTGCGGCAACGGCGCCTGCTGGCCGCGCTCACCGCCAAGCTGAACGCGCCGCGGGCCAACAGTCCGGTGGACCCGAGCCGCGGCTACAACGCGTCCATCGAGCTGACCTACGCCTCGGAGCTGATCGGGTCGTCCGCCTTCCAGCAGTTCACCCGCATCTTCGCCGACGCCGCCTGGTATCACCCGCTCTCGCGCGACGTCGTGTTCAGCTGGCGAGTCCGCGGCGGGCTGATTTTCTCGCCCAAAGTGGCGGTAGGCGCCGAAGTCAACAGCTTCGTTCCGCCGGAGCAGCGGTTCTACGCCGGTGGACCCAACGATGTCCGCGGGTTCAATCGCAACGAGCTGGGTCCCGTGGTGTACGTGGTGACCGACAGCGCGTTGCGCAGCGTGGGAGGCAACCCGGACGCCTTGGAGCCCGACTCGGTGCAGGTCGCGCCGACGGGTGGCAACACCCTGCTGGTCGGGAACGTCGAGCTCCGGGTCCCGTCACCGGTCTTTCCGGAGCGGCTGCGGCTGGCGGCGTTCCTCGACGCGGGCACGCTGTGGGAACGTGGTCGGGAGGGCGATCTCGGCCAGGCGCGGTTTCGCTTCACGCCGGGCTTCGGTATCCGGATCGGGACGCCGCTCGGTCCGGCGCGGCTGGACCTGGCTTACAACGGCTACGTGCTGCCGCCCGGCCCCCTCTTCCGGGCCGACACCACCGGCGAGCTTGCGCAGATCCGGGACCAGTTCCAGGTGGATCGGCGAGGACGCGTGTTCGGCGTCCCGCTCACCTTCCAGTTCTCCGTGGGCCAGCCGTTCTGATGCGACGCCGGATCGCGCGGTTCGTGTTCGTCACCCTGCTCGCGGCGCTTGCCACCGTGCTCGGCGTCGCGACGGCGCTCACGCTGTCGCCGCCCGGCCGTGATCTGCTCGCCCGCACGGTGTCGAGCGAGCTGAGCCGCGTCGTGAACGGATCGGTGGACATCGGTGCGATCTCCGGGTCGTTCGTGTACGACCTCACTCTCGAACGGCTCGTGGTCCGTGATACCGCCGGCGTGCTCCTCGCCGATTTGCCGCGGGTTCGGGTGGCCTACAACGTGCCGAACTTCTTCGCCCGCAGGTTCGTGCTCAACCGGCTGCACGTGGACCAGCCCGTCATCCAGCTGCTCAAGCACCGCAATGGCCGCATGAACTACGAGGATGTGTTGCGGCTGGGTGGACCCGGGGGCGGAGCATCGCCGCTGATCGAGTTTCGCGATGTGCGCATCCGCGCCGGCACGGTGAGGCTGGTGCTCCCGTGGTCCCCGTCGGGTGCGCTCGCCACCGAGCGGCAGCGGGACTCGGCGCTCGCAGCGGAGCGGGCCCGTCCGGGACGGGTCATAGAGACCGGCCGCGAGGGACTCGAGCGCCGGATCGATTTCGTGAGGGTCGCGGCCCGGTTTCAGCGCATGCGGATCAGTACGCCGGAACGCGATCCGTTCACGATCGATGTGGACTCGCTGGCCACCGGGATCAGCGATCCGCAGGTCGAACTGCGCGATGCGGCCGGTCGCTTCCGGATCGGGCGCGACAGTCTCGTCTTCTCGCTCGAGCGCGGGGCGCTGCCGCACAGCCGGTTCGCGGGCGGCGGCGCCGTCACGTGGCCGCGGGATACGATTCTCTATGACTTTCAGCTGGTCGCGCCGCGGGCGAGCCTCGTCGACCTGCGCTGGGTCTCGCCGCAGTTTCCCGACCTGAGCGGCCGGGCCGTCCTGGCCGCGCACTCCGAGTCGGGCACCCGGACGGCGTACCGCATTACCGATCTCCATCTGGCGCGCGGCGATCATCGGGTCGACGGCTCGCTCACGGCGGTCACTGACCGGGCCCGCGGACTCGGCGTGCGGAGCCTCAGGCTCCGCACCCGCGAGATGGATCTCGACGACGTCCGTCCCTACGTACCGGACCTCCCATTCTTCGGCACCATTACGGGGACCACCGAAGCGGATGGATTTCTGGATGATCTGACGGTGAATGTCGGGTGGGAGTTCGCCGACGATTCCGTTCCGGGCCGCCCGGTAACGCGGATCGAGGCCGACGGTCGGGTCGGCCTGGGTGGCGGACAGACGATAGTCTTTCGAGACGTCGTGATCCGCGACTCCGATGTGGACCTGGGCACGGTCCGCCGCCTGGCACCGGCCGTGATTCTCCAAGGCAGGCTCGCTGCCGTGGGACGGCTCGATGGACCGCTCCGCAACGTGACGTTCGAAGGCCTCGCCCGCCATCAGGATGAAAGCCGTCCCACGAGCGAGATCGAAGGCCTGGTACGGCTCGACACCCGGGCCGACACGCTGGGACTCACGGCCGATGTGGCGCTGCAGCCGCTGTCGTTCGAAGGGATCCGGCGGGCTTTCCCGGCGCTCCGAGCCACGGGCTCGCTCACCGGCCGGGTGCGGCTCGACGGAACGCTGGCGCGGCTCAGGGTCGACGGCCTCGTGAGCGGCGAGGTCGGGACCATCGAGGCCGCGGGGACCGCGACGGTGCTCCCGCCTCGATGGGGCGCGGAGGATCTTCGTCTCGACTTCCGGGGGCTCGACCTCGCGGTCATCAACGATTCGGTGCCGTCCACGGCGCTCACGGGAAGCCTGGTGGTGAGCGGCGTCGCCGACACGGCGCGGGCGCCCGATGCCGACTTCGCGCTCCAGCTGTCCCAAAGCCGGGTACGCGAGTTCCAGCTCGACTCGGTGCAGGTTCGCGGATCGCTTCACGACAGCTTGATCACCATCGACAGCGCGAGCGGCCGCGTCGCGGGGGTGAGGGCGCGCGGCGGAGGAACACTCGGCTGGGTGCGGCCGCACTCGGGGGAGCTCCGCCTCGTCCTCGCCACCGACAGCATCGGCGTGTTCGACTCGCTGCTCCACGCGGTGACCGGCATCGAGCGGGATACCGCCGTCGACGCGCGGCCGCTGGGTGGGACCGTCACCGGGTCGCTCACGCTGGCACGGAGCCTCGACACGCTCGGAGTCCGCGCGGAGCTGGCGGGTCAGAATCTCCAGTGGCAGCTGTTTCGCGCGCCGGTCGCGACCGCCCTGCTCGCGTGGGACGGCGGTGAGCGCCCGCGGATCGACATCGCCACGGAGCTGGACACGCTCACGATGCGCCACCGCCTCTTCCGCGACCTGAGCGTGCGGCTCGACGGGCCGGTCGATTCCCTCGGGTGGCGGGTCGGCACGGCGCTCGGCGACAGCGCCGGCCCGAGACTGGGAGGGCGGGGACGCTGGTGGGATCGCAGCGGAATCCGGCGCGTCGCGGTGGACAGCCTGAGCGCGCGGCTCGCCGCGCACGAATGGCAACTCCAGGCGCCGGCGACCGTGACGCTCAGCGACTCAGCGCCGGCCGTGACGCCGTTCGTGCTCCAGACCGAAGACGGTTCCGGTCAGATCTCGGCCCGGGGACGGCTTCCCGGCGAGACAGCGGGTGAGCTCTCCCTGGACGCATTCGGGGTCGAAGTAAGGGACGTGGGATCGCTGCTCCAGGACTCGCTAGGCATCGAGGCTGATCTCGGGCTCACGCTCGAACTGGGAGGAACCGCCGACTCACCAACCATCGGCGGCCACGCGCTGCTGGGCGATGGCCGGGTCGGCACCTTCAAGGGTCCGCTGGCGCAGCTCCTCATTGACTATCGCGAGCGGCGGCTGGCAGCGAACATGTTCCTGTGGCGCACCGGGAATCAGGTACTCGAAGTGGAAGCGTCGGTGCCGCTCGACCTGGCGTTCCGGAAGGTTCGCCAGCGCCGGATCGACGGCCCACTCACCATCCGCGCCAGGGCCGACAGCGCCGACCTGGCGTTGATCGAGGCGGTCCTGCCCAGCGTGCGCGATGTCGAAGGACAGTTCGTCGCCGAGGCGCAGATCGAGGGTACCTGGCAGGCGCCGGTCGTCACGGGGTTCGCCAACGTGAGCCGCGGAGCGATGACGATTCCCGGCATCGGGGTGCGGTACGCCGCGATTCTGGGGCGGGCCGAGTTCCGGGGGGACTCGCTGCTGATCCCGTATGGACTGGTGACCAGCGGCGGGGGCACCATGCAGATTACCGGGGGCATCCGGCTGGAAGATCTATCCACTCCGGTGCTCAACCTGGACCTCGAGGCCAACCGGTTCCAGGCGCTGGCCATCCGCAACTTCCTGAGCCTGACCGCGACGGGGAATCTCCAGCTACGAGGTCCCGTCACCAACGCGACGGCTACGGGTCAGGGCACGGTCAACGAGGGCATCCTCTACTTTGCCGACATCATCGGTAAGAAGGTCATCAACCTCGAAGATCCTACGATCCGCGACATCGTGGACACCACACTGATCCGCCGCGCGAACCTGGGCTCGCGGTTCGAGAACCGGTTCCTCGACTCGCTTCGGGTGACCGACCTGCAGCTGCGCATGGGCGAGGGCGTGTTCCTGCGGTCCACCGAGGCGAACATCCAGTTGGATGGAGAGATCAGGGTCAACAAGGTACGGCGCGAATACCGGCCGGTGGGGACACTCGAGGCACTCCGGGGGGAATACGTGCTCAAGTTTCCCATCGCCGGGAGCCGCGAGTTCCAGGTGCGGCGCGGGACGGTGACGTATTTCGGCACGCCCGATCTGAACGCCGAGCTGGACATCACGGCGGAGCACGACGCGCAGACGGTTCGTGGCGAGGAGATACCGGTGATCGCGAACATCACCGGGACACTTCAGGCTCCGAGGGTCGAGCTCACGAGCACGGTGCGGCCGCCCCTTCCCGAGAGCGAGCTGGTGTCGTACCTCGTGTTCGGGCAGCCGTCGAGCAACGTGCTCGCACTGGGACAAGGCCGCGAGCTCGGCCTCGCCCTTTCCTACGTGTCCAGCGCCGCGGTGAGCGAGCTGGAGCGCGCGCTGATCTCGGATCTCGGGGTGCCGCTCGACTTCATCGAAATCCAGCCCGGCGCCATCACGCCCGGTACCCTCGGCGCCTCGGCGCAGACCCGGCTGGCCGTCGGAAAGCGCATCGGGTCGCGGACGTTCATCACCCTGAGCGCCGGATTCTGCCCCAATGCCGAGGTGAACGCGGGGAACTTCGGCAGCAGCATCGAGTATCGGTTCAGCCGCGCGTGGCGGGCCCAGCTCAGCTTCGAGCCGGCGCAGAACTACTGCAGCACGAACCCGCTGGGCAACACCATCACCACCAGCCGGTACCAGCTCGGCGCCGACATCTTCTGGGAGCGGGAGTTCTAGTGAGCCGCGCGCTTCTCATCACCAATCCCGCCGCGGCACGCACCGAGCCGCTGGCGGTCAACGCCGTGATCGGCACGCTGCGCGCGCGAGGCTGGAAGGCCGAAGTGCTGGCCACCGGTGGGCCCGGCGACGCCCGCCGCCTGGCCGAATACGGCGTTGAAGAGCAGGTTGACGTGGTAGCGGTGTTCGGCGGCGACGGCACCACCATGCAAGCGGCCGCCGCGCTGGTCGGCACGGACGTCGCGCTGGGCGTGATTCCCGGCGGCACCGGCAATCTTCTCGCGGGCAACATGCGCATTCCGCCGTCGCCGGCCCGAGCCGCCGAGGTGCTGGCGCGGGGCCGGTCGCGCCGGATCGACCTCGGCTGGATGTCGCGCGAGGGGGAGACACAGTACTTCGCCGTCGCGTGCGGCGCGGGAATGGACGCGCGGGTCATGGCGGGCACGCGCTCGGAGCACAAGCGGCGCTGGGGCATGGGCGCGTATGTCGCCACGACGCTCCGGCTCATCTCGCAGGTGCGAAGCACGGCCTATCACGTCACGGTTGACGGTGTCGACTACGATGCTACCGCGGCGCTGATTCTGGTGGCGAACTGCGGCGAGGTGATCCCGCCGTTCATCCGGCTCAAGTCGGGCATCCGCCCCGACGACGGCCTGCTCGACATCGTGGTTCTCCGGGCGGACAGCTTCGGCCAGAGCGTGCGGGCGGTGTGGGATCTGATCCGCGAGCCTGAGGCCCAGGGCGGTCCGGGCACGTTCGTCGGTTACGCCCGCGGCGAGGAGATCACGATCACGACACCCGACGGGCCGGAACCGGTCCAGCTGGACGGCGAGTCCGCCGGTGAGACTCCGTTCACGACCAGCGTGGTGGCCGGGGCTATCAAAATCGTGATACCATAGCGCGGTAGCCCGTTTGCCATCCATCCCTCGCTGTTCCCTTCTTTGACAGTACACAGTACCTTGGGAACGAACCTGCATCCCGAGGATCATGGCGGATTCCGTACTCCTCATCGACGACGACGTCGATGTGCTCCGGGGCATCGGGAACTACTTCGAACGGCTCGGCTACGAGGTCACCCGCGAACTGAGCGGGGAAGCGGGGCTGGCCACCTTCGACCGGGTTCGCCCCGACGTCGTGATCCTGGATCTGCGGCTGCCCGGGATGGACGGCATGGAGGTGCTCGAGCACCTGCGCCAGCGGGACGCCGCCGTCATCCTCCTCACCGGACACAGCGACGTCGCCACGGCGGTTCGGGCGATGCAGCTCGGCGCGGAAAACTTCCTCACCAAGCCGGTGGACATGGCGCACCTGGCGGCGGCGACCGCGCGGGTGGCGGACAAGGTGCGCCTTCGCCGGGTGAACGAGGCGTTGCTGGGACACAGCGCGCCCGAACACGGACTCGAGTCGCTGGGCAACAGCTCGCACATGCAGGAGTTCGCCCACCAGGTGGCGCTGCTGGCGCAGAGCGAGCGCACCACCGTGCTGCTCACCGGTGAGAGCGGCACCGGCAAGGGCTGGGTCGCGCGGATGATCCACGACCTCTCGCCCCGGGCCAAGGCCCCCTTCGTCGAGGTCAACTGCGCGGGGCTGAACGCCACGTTTCTCGATTCGGAGCTGTTCGGACACGAGAAGGGTGCCTTCACCGACGCCAAGGATCGAAAGCAGGGGCTGTTCGAGATCGCCGACCGGGGCACGATCTTCTTGGACGAGATCGGCGATCTGGCGCCCGAGCTCCAGCCCAAGCTGCTGAAGGTGCTCGAGACCAAGACGTTCCGCCGGCTGGGCGGCACCCGGGAGATCTCGGTTGACGTGCGCCTCATCACCGCCACCAACCGGCAGCTCCAGGCCGAAGTCGAGGCGGGACGGTTTCGGGAGGACCTGTACTACCGGCTGAGCGTCATGCCGCTCATGCTGCCGGCAGCGCGCGATCGGTCGCGGGAAGACCGCCTCTCACTGCTCACCCGGATCATGTCGGATTTGCGCAAGGAGCTTCCCGAAGCGCCCGGGACGCTCACCAGCGAATCGCTGGAGCGCCTGCTCGCGTATCCCTGGCCCGGTAATGTCAGGGAGATGCGGAACGTCCTGGAGCGCGCGATGATCCTGGGGCGGGGGCAGCCGGCCGTGAGCGTCGAGCATCTGCCCGGCGAATTTCGCGCCCGCCCTGGCCTGGGCGATCGCCGGCACACTCCGCTCAGCCTCGACGACCTGGAACGGCAGCACATCGAGCGGACCCTCAAGCACCATGGCGGGAACCGGACGCGTGCGGCACAGGAGCTGGGTATCTCACGCGCCACGCTGATCAACAAGATCAAGCGGTACGCCATCAACGCCTGATTCACGATGGTTCACGAGCTCAAGGAAAAAGACGCGATGGGGTGCCGGGCGTGCGGCCGGGAAGAGCGCGCGAGCGAGGGGTATCCCTGCGTGGATTGCGGCACGTTCATCTGTCTGATCTGCTCCTTCCGCGGCGTGGTGCGATGCGCCGCTTGCGCGGCGAAAGCGGAGGGCCGCTGACCGGCCTCGCGGGAGCCACGGGTGTCGTCGGTGCCGCCGCGATTACCCCTCTCCTCGCGGCTCCCACCGTCCGGGCCGAGCAGGTATCGCAGCTGGTCCTGGGAGAAACCGCGGCGCTGGTCGGGACCGACGGCGAGTGGTGCCGAATCCGCGCGACCCACGACGGCTACGAAGGGTGGGCCCATCGGGGATATCTCCGCGCGGCCGACAACCCGACGCTCGAACGCTGGCAATCTGCAGCGTGGTGCGACGGAGCCGAGCTCGACGCTGGCGGCGCGCCTCTCACGCTGCCGCTCCGAGCGCGGGTGCTGCTCCACGAAGGCGGGTTGCTCCTGCCTGACGGGCGCACCGCGCGACTGGTGAGCGGCGGCGTGGCGGCGCTGACTGCGGCGACGGCGGATGCCCGGCGGATGCCGCCCGAAGAGTGGGCGGCGGGTCATTTTCTCGGCGCGCCTTATCAATGGGGCGGGGTCACGCCGTGGGGCGTCGACTGCTCCGGTCTGCTGCAGACCACCTTCGCGGCTCGGGGCCTCGCACTTCCGCGCGACGCGCAGGATCAGGCCGGCGCCGGTGCCGCCGTGGTATTCGGCGAAGGGCGGCCCTCCGACGTGCTCTTCTTCCGCAGCGAATCGTCCGATCGAATTACCCACGTGGCGTTCCTGGCTGCCGGGCCCCAGCTGATTCACTCCACCATCAGCCGGGGCGGCGTGGTTCGCGAGGATTGGCACCCCGCGTCGGAAGCCTGGGACCGCCTGGGCGGCCAGCTGGTTGCCGTGCGGCGCTTCGAATAGCCGGACTCCGCTTACTTTCCCGCCGTCCGCACCGCGAGTCAGCATGCAGAAGCTGGTCCTGTTCGACATTGACGGCACCATCCTCCGGTCGGCGGGGGCGGGCCGGCGGGCGATCACCGCCGCACTGGCTGAGGAGATCGGCCCGACCGTGGGATTGGAGCGGGTGCGGTTCGATGGGAAGACCGATCCCCAGATCGTCGTCGAGCTGCTCGAGGCCGCCGGTCATGCGGGTCCGCACAGCAAGGAGCGAGTCCAGGCGCTTTGCGCCCGGTACGTCGGGCTGCTGGAGGACGAGCTCGCCTCGACCGCGGGCATGCGGCTCTTGCCCGGCTTCCCGGCGATCCTCGATCGCCTGGAGGAAACCAGCGGTGTTGTCCTCGGCCTGCTCACCGGCAATCTCGCACGAGGGGCGGCGCTCAAGCTCAGCGCGGTCGGGGTCAATCCGAACCGGTTCCGGGTCGGGGCCTTCGGCTCCGATTCGGGACATCGACCGGATCTTCCCGCGATCGCTACTCGGCGAGCCGCGCCGATGTTTGGACGGGTCCCGACCGGGGCGGAGGTCGTCATCATCGGGGACACTCCGGCGGACGTCGCCTGCGGCCGAGGCATCGGGGCCCGCGCGCTGGCCGTCGCCACCGGTTCCTACGGCCTGGCCGAGCTCGAGGCAAGCGGGGCGTACGCGGTCTTTACCGATCTCGCCGATATCGACGCTGCGCTCGCGGTGATCTTCGCCTGATCGCATGGCCCACGAGCTCGAGCTCAAGGCGGTGGTCACCGATCCGGCCGCACTCAAGGGGCATCTGTCCACCGCGGGCGCTATCGCGGACTTTCGCGGACTCATGACCGATCAGCGGTTCGACCGTAACGGTGAACTGGCGCAGCGCGACCAGGTCCTGAGGGTGCGGAGTTACCGGCCGGCCGCAGGCCCGGTCCGTTCGGAGATCGCGTGGAAGGGCCCCACCGGCTATTCGCCGGAAGGCTACAAGCGCCGCGCTGAGCTGACGTGCGAAGTTCGGGCGGCGCCGGATGACGTGAATCCACTGCTCGAGGCGCTGGGCTACCGCGTCGTTCAAACCATAGACCGCTGGGTGGAGACGTGGTCACTCGCCGGCGCGGCACTCCGGCTCGAGTGGTATCCGCGCATGGACGTGCTGCTGGAGGTGGAGGGCGCACCACCGTCGATCGAGGCGGCGATCCTCGCCACCGGTATCCCACGGACCGCCTTCACCCCCGACGCCCTCGTCGATTTCGTAGCCCGGTACGAGCCACGCACCGGCCGTCCGGCTGCGCTCGCCATCGCGGATCTGCGTGGGGAGGCGCCCGGGTGGGACACGACGTGATGCTAGTGCCCGAGCTGGGACCCGCGATGGGGCGGCTGACGCTGCGCGGCGCCGAACCATCGCAAGGACGCATTCCGCTGGACGATCTTCGCCTGGAGCTGGTCACGACAATGTTCGAGCACGCGGCGACTGCACGCGCTTTCGGGGACGACCCGGCCGCCGCGGCGAGTGCGCTGAACCGCGCCACATGGTTGGGTGCCTGGGAAAGCACCGTGGCGGCCGCGGCGGCGCGAATCGGCGATCACATCGACCGCCAGCTGCAGGCGGCGGCCGCCGAATCTCGGTTCCCGCCCAAGCGTCGAGCGCAGCTTCCGCTGAGTCAAACCGACCGACGGGCCATCGCGGCCCGGCTGGGAAGCGGCAGTCTCCCGCTACTCCGAAGCCTCGATGCATTGGAACGCACGATCCCCGCCCTGTCCGCCACCGGTGCCAGGGCCCAGGCCGGACTTGCCGAATGGCACCACGCATTGCTCGCGGCCGCACGGCGCCTCGAATCCGCCTGGACTGGGCTGGAGGAGGCCGCCGCGCGCGAGCCCGCGGTATGGCAACCGGTCGTCGACCAGGTCCGAAACTGGCGCCGACCCACCTGGCCGTTGTGGGCGCTTACCGCGGCGCTGTTTGCGTTCGCCGCATATGTGGGGCTGGTGTTTGGCGGCTACCTGCCGGCGGTCGGCCCCGTAGGCGAATTAGCCCGGGCCTGGTGGCATCGCGGATAAGTCGCGGGGCGAGTCCCTCTTCCAAAGGCGAGTAGGAAGGTCTAGTTTGCGCCTACCCCTCAGAACTTGTTGAAAATGATTCTCAGCAGCGCCGGTCTCGCCTTCGTCCTCCTTTCGTCGTCAGGCGATTCCGGCCAGGCTGGTGACCCGATCATAGCCGCGCGGCGCCTCGCTGCAACCGCCGAACTCGCAGCCCAGGAGTATCGAATCGGCGTAGTGGGAGGCCGGGTGGTCGCGGCCGCCGAGGTCGAGGAGGCGCGTCTCTTTCTCGGCGAAGCGCGGCGGAGTGCGGCCGACTTGCCGCCCGCCGAACGCGACTCCGCAGTGAGCGAGCTGGAGCGTCTGGTTGCGCTGGTCGCGGCCACTGGCTCGCCCGACTCGCTCGACGCGGGAGTTCGCCAGCTCACGGCCAAACTCGCCGCGCGGCTCGGCGTGAGCCTGGATGATGCGCCCGCGGTGACTCCGTCGCTCGCGCGCGGCCGAGCGGTCTACGCCGAGCGCTGCGCGTCCTGCCATGGCGATAGGGGCAGGGGCGACGGCCCCGGCGCAGCCGGGCTCGATCCGCCACCGGCCGATCTTGCGAACGCTGCCGCGCTCCGCGATGCGACCCCGGTCGACTTCTATCGCCGCGTGACCATCGGTGTGGTCGGGACCGCGATGCCCGCCTTCGAACGCGGGCTCTCCGCCGACGACCGGTGGGCGGTGGCGGCGTATGCGACGCTGCTTCGCCTTCCGCGTCCGGCCGGAGAGGTTCCCCCCTCGCTGCGCGCGTTCTCCGCCACCGCCGGCATGAGCGATCCCGAGGTGGCGACCGCTCTCGCCGCCACCGGCGATTCGTCGGCCGCGCGGGTTGCAGCGGTGCGAAGCGCCCCGGCGGGCGCTGCCGACGCGGGCGTGGTGTTCGCCAGGGTGCGTGCCCAGGCCGACAGCGCAGGCGGCCTCGCGTTGGCCGGACGAGCCGGAGCGGCAGGTGGCGTCGCGATGGACGCCTACATGACGTTCGAGCAGGTCGAGCGCTCGCTCAGGGCCCGGCAGCCGAGCCTCGCCGCGGAAGTCGAAGCAAGCTTCGCCGAGCTGCGCGCGGCCGCAGCGAGCGCCGCGCCGGGTCGGGTGACCGCAGCCCAGACCCGCCTCGCCGCGGACCTGGAGCGCGCCGAGCGCGCGCTGGGCGAAACGGCGTCGCCGATCACCCTGTTCGCCCAATCGTTCGTCATCCTGGCGCGCGAAGGGCTCGAGGCCATTCTGGTCGTGGGCGCGCTGATGACGTTCCTCGCGAAGACCGGCGCCGGCCACCGCAAGCGAGACATCCACCTCGGTGTGGCGGCGGCGATCGCGTTGAGTCTGCTCACCGCGCTCGCGATCGAAACCGTGTTCCGCCTCAGCCGGGCGAATCAGGACGCGCTCGAGGGCGCCACCATGCTGGCGGCCACCGCCATGCTGTTCTACGTCAGCTATTGGCTGCTTTCGAAGATGGAGGTGGCGAAATGGAATCGGTTCGTCCGCAGCAAGGTGCAGGACGCGCTCACCAGCGGCTCGGTGCTCGCGCTTGCGTCGGTGGCCTTCCTGGCAGTGTACCGGGAGGGATTCGAGACGGTCCTCTTCTATAAGGCGCTGTTCGTATCGTCGGGCACCGGCGCGTCCGCACTCGCGATCGTGGCCGGCATGGTCGCTGGGGGATTGCTGATGGCGGCGCTCTACATCGCGGTCAACCGGTTCGGCGTACGGCTCCCGCTCAAGCCACTGTTCGCGGTGACCAGCGCCTTCCTTTACTACATGGCATTCGTGTTCGCCGGAAAGGGTGTCGCCGAGCTGCAGGAGGGCGGGTTCCTTCCCACGACGATCATCGCCGGCGCCCCACGCGTGCCGGCCATCGGGCTGTATCCGACCGCCGAAACCCTGCTGCTGCAGGGAATGCTCCTCGCATTGCTCCTGGCGGCGATCGTGTGGACCTTCCTGCTCGAACCGCGCCGGCTCGGGGTCAGATCGGTACTGGTTCCCGAGGCGACGGTGCGGGCGACGGCCGCCGCTTCGGCCGATTCGGGCCGGACGCCGGAGCGCAGCTCGGGATCAGGGCGTCCCGCCGCGCGCAGCTGATCTGCCGGTAGCGTGCGGATGTGAAAGTAGAACGGTCCGCCGAACAATCGGCGGACCGCTCTTCGCGAAGGAGTGGCAGGTCGCCCCCTGAGTATACGGAAACGAACCGAAGTGTTCGCTCCACCCTTCTTCGACCTACCACCTTTGAGGGAGCCTCGCGGCTCCTCGAACGATGCTAAGCAATCTCAGTGCCATTTTTGTCCAAGTGCCTAACTCGCAGCGATGGAACGAGATCCGCCTACGCACCCGGCCCGGCGCCCGGCCCCGCCGGCGTCAAAGGAATTGACAGGATTCTGGGCCAGCAACGCAACTCATTTCCGCACAGCGGTTTCCGAAGCTGACCAAGTTTTTTTCTCCGCCTGGTTTCCCGCGGCCGATAGGTACGGGCCGGGAGGCACCTCCGCCCCGGCGTGCCACCGCGCCATAAGAAGGGCGCCGAGCATCACCAGACCGACGCTGGTGAGCTGAGCCAGCGTGAACGCGCCGATGAACCGGTCGTCCTTGGCCCGCACGAACTCCACCAGAAACCGCTCCGCTCCCGCAAAGACCAGGTACACACCGAACAGCCATCCCGTCGCGCTGGGCCGAATTCGCAGCCGCCAGATGACCGCGAAGGCGACCAGCATGATCAGCGTCTCGTAGAGCTGGGTGGGGTGAACGGCGAGCACCGTCGTCTGGTCGGTGCCCGGAGGGATCGGAACGCCGAACTGCGCTTGAAGCGTGGCCGCGGTCGACGGCGGCAAACCCTGGGGAAACTTCATCGCCCAGGGCAGATCGGTGGGCCGGCCGTAGTCGTCGTTGACGAGAAAGCATCCGACGCGGCCCAGCGCGTACGCCGCGGCCAGCGCGGGAGCTCCGACCTGCATGGTCCAGCGCGCGGGAACCTTGAGGCGCCAGCCGTTGAGGAGCACGGCCAGTGCTCCCCCGATGAAGCCGCCGTACCAGACCAGACCGCCGCGGGAGAACAGGCTGCCCAGGTCCTGCGTGAGCGCGACGTACCACAGCTTGGCGCCGATGATGCCGCCCACGACCGCAGCTGCCACGATGTCCGTGGCGTATTCCTCCCTGAGCGCGCGGCGTCGAAGCTCGAGTCCGACCAGCCAGCCGCCCACCAGGAAGGCGACCATCATCATGATGCCGTAGCCGGTGATCTCGAAGCTTCCGAGGCGGATGATGAGAGGATAGACGGTCATTCGCTGGTCCGTGCCGCGGCGGCGGCGGTGGCGAGCCCAGGGAGCGGCAGATCGTCGCGGGGCTCGAGGTCAAGCCGGCTTCGCTCACCGCGCGCCAACCGCCATGCTCCGGCGGCCGCGATCATCCCGGCGTTGTCGGTGTTGAGTCGCGGGGAAGCTACGCTCACCCGCGCGATGCCCGCCAGCCGCTGTCGGAGTGCGTCGGCGAGCGTGCGGTTGCACGCCACGCCTCCTCCGATCATCGCTTGGGGATAGCCCAGCGCCTCGACGGCGTGAGCCGTCTTCGCGACCAGCACCTCGATCGCCGCGGCCTGGAAGCCGTGAACGATATCCGCCTTGTCGCGCTCGAGATCGTCGCTGCCCCGGACGGCCCGCAGCACCGCGGTCTTGAGGCCGCTGAAGGAGAAGTCGTACTCCGCACCGCCGCGCCCGAGCTCGCGGAGCAACGGCCGGGGAAAGGTGAAACGGCCCGGCCGTCCCAGCCGTGCCAAGCGCTCGATCGGCGGGCCGCCGGGATATCCGAGTCCGAGCAGCGTGGCGACCTTGTCGAACGCCTCGCCCGCCGCGTCGTCGAGCGTCCGTCCGAGCAGCCGATACTCGCCCCAGGCAGGAACGTCGAGGAGCATCGTGTGTCCACCACTCACGAGCAGGGCCACGAACGGGGGCGTCAGCTCCTGATCTTCCAGCGTGGGCGCGAACAGATGGCCTTCGAGATGGTTCACGCCCAGGATCGGGCGGTCGAGGGTGAATGCCAGGGTCTTGGCATACATCACCCCCACCAGCAGCGCGCCCACGAGCCCGGGCCCGGACGTCACCGCGAAGCCGTCCACCTGCGTGAGGGCGATGCCGGCTTCGGCCAATGCACGCTCGACCACCGGCTTAATGGTTCGGAGGTGTGCCCGGCTGGCCAGCTCCGGAACCACCCCACCGAAAACCTTGTGCACGTCCTGGGAGAGAATGACGAGGCTGGTTAGGCGCGGCACGCCGTCCTCCTGCGCGAGCACCGCCGCGGAGGTCTCGTCGCAGGACGTCTCGATGCCCAGGATCCAGCGCACCCGCGTCAGCTACCGGCGTCGAGGAGGCGCTCGACCAGCTGACGGTTGACCGGCGAGCCCCAGTCGTGTGCGCCGATTACCCGCTTCATGATGATGCCGTCGCGATTCAGCAGGAAACTCTCGGGCACGCCGGTCGCCTGATACACCTGCTGGATGTGCCCCGAAGGGTCGTGCAGGATGTCGAACGTGATGCCGAGCGCCGCGGCAAAATTGCGCACCTCGGTCGGATCGCCTTCATCGACGCTCACCGCCGCGATGCGGAAGCCGCGCATCCGGAGCGAGTCGTACACCGACTGCATCGCCGGCATTTCGACCCTGCAGGGCACGCACCAGGTCGCCCAGATGTTCACCAGGGTGACGTGACCCCGGTACCGGTCGCGCAGCGACACGCTGTCGCCGGTGGCAAGATCCACTGCCCGGAATTCGGGCGCCCGGGCGCCGACCTCGACCCGCTGGGTATCGGGCGAAAACTTCACCAGCGCGGCCGCGCCCAGCGCAAGGCCGGCGACGATGGTGATGACGGCAATCCATTGCTTGCGCACCGAAGCTCCTAGACCGTGACCGCGCACCGGCGGCGAAGCGCGCGCACCGCCGCGCCGGGATCGGGCTCGCCGAAGACGGCGGTGCCCGCCACGAACGTATCGGCGCCGGCGCTCCACGCGTCGGCGATGGTGTCGAGAGTGATGCCGCCATCCACCTCCAGCGCGGCGGCGGAGCGTCGCTGGCTCAGCAACGCCCGGCATCGCCGGATCTTGTCGGTGGAGTTCGGGATGTAGGACTGACCCCCGAATCCGGGGTTTACCGTCATGAGCAGGACCAGGTCGAGATCGGCGACCACGTCCTCAATCGCCGACAGCGGGGTCGCGGGGTTGAGCGCGATGCCCGCCAACATGCCTCGCTCGCGCACGGCAGCGAGATGGCGCTGCGCGTGAACGGTGGCCTCCGCGTGAAAGGTGAACACCGCCGCCCCCTCGCCGGCGTACTCGGCGATATACCGCTCCGGGCGCTCGACCATCAGATGCACGTCGAGCGGGAGATCCGTGACACGCTTGAGAGCGCGGATCAGTGGCGCCCCGAAGGTCAGATTGGGAACGAAATGGCCGTCCATCACATCCACGTGGATCCACTCGGCGCCCCCCGCCGCGGCGGCCGCGACTTCGTCACGCAGGCGTCCCAGATCCGCGGACAACACGCTGGGTGCGATCCGCATTGTCAGCGGCCTGGCTCGCGGGGCGGCGGCGTGATCTGCAGTGCCGGAATCGGCACGGAGATTGGGCCCAGCCGCACGCGGCCGCTTACGACGAGATCCACCGTCCCTCCCGGCTCGCGACCCACTCCGGCGGCCGGACGGGTGGCGATGACGATGCCCGGCTCGGGATCGGCGGCGACGGTGTCCACGCTGCCGATCCGAAGTCCGGCGGCGATGAGCACCCGCTCGGCGTGCTGGCGAGTGAAGCCGATCACGTCGGGCACCGGAATCGGAGCGGGGCCGGTGCTTGCGGCATAGTTGATGATGCTGTTGGCGGCGAGCACCATCCCCGCCGGCGGATCCTGCCACGCGACCCGTCCGGCCGGTATGGTCGGATGCGGGCGCGCGCTGCCGAGCCGGCCGCGGAAGTTGAGCTCCGTGAGCTTGGCTTCGGCATCGGCGAGGGACAGGTCGAGGAGCCGCGGCACCGCATGGTCCGAGCTGAACAGCGGCACCGGCGACAACCAGGCGATGGCGATGACATAGCCGATGCCGAAGGTTGCGAGCACGATCGCTGCCGCGCGAAGCCACCAGCTGCTGTCTGACCCGCCTCCGCCCGACACGACAGCCGGCGCCGCGGGGGGAGCCGCGTCGTGGCGAGCGCCCGGCACGTGTCGCCGCACTCTCATCCGCGCCTCCGGAGCCGCGCCGCGTATGCGCCGTCCATCGCGTCACGCTGAGGCAACGTCATGAGATCACCGGCTTCAGTCAGCAGGCCGCTGGGAAAGCCGTCCGGGGATTCGCGGGCGAAATCGGGATGATCGCGCAGAAAGCGCTCCACCTGCTCGACGTTTTCCTCCGGCTCCAGCGAGCAGGTCGCGTACACCAGCAGCCCGCCGGGTTTCACCCGGTCGGCAACGCTTCGCAGCAGGATCGCCTGTTTCCCGGCGAGCGCGCTGAGTGCGTCGGGCGTCACCCGCCAGCGCGCGTCCGGATGGCGCGCGAAGGTTCCGGTCCCGACGCAAGGCGCGTCCAGCAATACGGCGTCGACCGGCCGAACTGGAGGGTGGAGGGCGTCGGCGACGAGCGGTAGCTCGCGGCCGGTGCCGGCGCGGGAAAGGTTCTCCCGCAAGCGGCGCAGCCGAGTCGGGTGCAGATCGGCGGACAGTACCCGGGCGCCGTCGCGCGCCAGTCCGATCGTCTTGCCGCCGGGCGCGGCGCAGGCATCATAGACCACCGCGCCGGCCGGCACCTTGGCATACCGGGCGACGAGCGATTGCGCCGGGTCCTGCACCGTGAACGCGCCCGACGCGTAGCCCGGCAATCGATCGGGCCGCGACGCGTCCACCACCAAACCGGCGTGGTGCGGGGCGGGCTCGACTCCCACGCCGGCCGCCTTGAGGTCGGCGACGATCCGGTCCTTCGCCATTCGGGCCGGCTGCAGCACCAGCCGCGGACGGGTGTTGTTCCATTTGAGGAGCCGCTCGGTGGCCTCGGGCCCGAACCGGGCTTCCCAACGACGTACCAGCCACGAAGGGTGAGAGTACCGCTCGGCCAGGCCGCTGCCTCGCCCGGCCTCGGTGCCAGCCTCCTCCCGGGTGTCGCCGCCCAACCGCCGGAGCACAGCATTCACGAACCCCGCGGCGCGAGGGCCCGCCGCCTCGCGGGCGAGAGCGACACTGGTACCCACCGCCGCATGCGGCGGAACTCGGTCGAGCGACGTGAGCTGGTATGCTCCCAGCCGCAACACGTCCCGCACCGCCGGATCCACCCGAGCGAGCCCGCGCGGAACCAACGGCGCGAGCCGGCGGTCCAGCGTCGTGCGCCCCCGCAGCACGCCCGCGGCCAGCTCGTGCGCCAGGCGGCGGTCGGAATCCGGCAGCGCGCGCAGCGTCTCGGCGAGGGCGGCATCCAGCGGCCGGCCGCGTCCGACGTCGCGCAGCACTTCGAGCGCGGCCCGCCGCGCCGCCAATCCGGGCGAATTCGCTACCATTGCCGCCTTTGGTTCGAGCCGAGGACGGAAGCCGTCACTCCAGCATGCCCTGACTGGGGCTCGACGGGACCGCGATTTCCCGCCGCGGCATCCGTCCGGCGAGGTAGGCAGCACGGCCGGCGTCCACCGCGAGGCGCATCGCGCGGGCCATCGCGACCGGGTCGCGGGCCTCCGCCAGCGCGGTGTTCATCAGGATGCCATCCACGCCTTGTTCCATCGTGATGCATGCGTCGGAGGCGGTTCCGACTCCCGCGTCGACCACGACCGGCACCGAGAGGCGTCGTTTGATGGTGCGGATGCTGTAGGGATTGAGGAGGCCGAGCCCGCTCCCGATGGGCGACGCGAGCGGCATCACGGCGGCCGCGCCCGCGTCCTCCAGCCGAAGGGCGGTGACGAGGTCGTCATTGGTATACGCCAGCACCTTGAACCCCTCGCGGGCGAGCTCCTGTGTGGCGGCGACCAGACCGGCCACGTCGGGGAGCAGAGTCTCGCGGTCGCCGATGACCTCGAGCTTGACGAAATCGTTGAACCCGGCCTCGCGCGCCAGGCGCGCGTATCGCACTGCTTCGTCGGCGGAATAACAACCGGCGGTATTGGCCAGGAGAAAGTACCGCTCCGGGGACAAGTGATAGAGAATTCCCTCTTCCACCCGGCGGTCGAGGTTCACCCGGCGCACGGCGACGGTGACGACTTCAGCGCCGGAGGCGTCGATCGCGGCGACCATCTGATCGTTCGTGCGGTACTTGCCGGTGCCCACCATCAGGCGGGACCGGAACGCGCGCCCGGCGATCTCGAGCGGCGGGTCGAGCGTGGTATCGATCTCGGCGATCGTCACTCAGCCTCCTCCAACGAAATGCACCAGCTCCACGGCATCGCCCGCGGAAAGACTGGTCGCGTCGAGCGCCGGCCGGCGCACGATCCGGCGGTTGTGCTCCACGACCACGGTGCGCGGATCGATCCCCAGCTGCC
>DASSUE010000092.1:0-6961 GCA_035707305.1 Gemmatimonadales bacterium | reverse complement strand
GAAAAGAGGGCGAAACCCAAGAGTGGCGGCGGACACCGACCCGGCGGCTCCCTCCGCCGCATCATCGGCATGGTGCAGAAGTTGGCACGACGAGCAAGGACGGGAGTATGGGTAACCTCGGGAAACAGTTCCTGACCTTTCTGGCCGGTTCAGGCGCCTTCATGGGGGCGTTGAGCGGAGCCGGTCACGCGCAGGCAGCTGCTCTTCCTCTCCGGGGGGAGGGAGAGCTGGTTGCTGGAGACACGGTACGTGACGTCGGGCGAGGGTCCCTGCTGCTCAAGGCAGACAGCACGATGAGCATCGTGTTCCTGAACGCCGGTACGCCCGAGACGGTGCTCCGGGCGGCGTGGCGGATGAATAGCCCGACCGAGGCGGAGCTGGCGGTACAGGCCGTCGGTGGCGTTCCTGCGCGGGGAGCCGGTGAGATCCGGTTCCGACCCGATGGGTCGGTCGATCACGTCTCCGCGCGGGGCCGCACCGCGCGAGGGGAATTCACTCTGACGTTCGACAACGCCACCGACGTTGCCGTGTCCTCCCGTCGGCCCGTTCCTCCGGCGCGGGACGATGCCCGACGGGAGAGTGGCGTGTCGGCTGCTCCGGTGGTGGACGTGGTGCGTCACGGCGAGGGGCTTCTCACCGATGCCGGCGGCCGCGAGATCCGTTTCGACCGTGCGCACCTGGTCCTGGGCGGGAACGACGAGTTCGTGCTCACGGTGGACGGCGACTCGCAGGTCGAGTTCAGGGGCACCTGGGCCGGTGACCCGCGGGACAACCCGGTGCAGCTCGAGGTTCTGGAAGCGATGGGTGAGCGGTCCGGCGGGATGGGCCACGCGTGGCTCCGAGAGCGCTCCTGGGACCGCGACTGGTCGTTCGACCGCGTCGAGCTGGATGGCTGGGACGAGGATGGGCGGGACGGGTTCCGGCTCTACTTCGCGACCGGCGACGGGGCTGCTGAGCGGTAGGCCGACAGGATCGGGACGAGTGAGGGCGCCGGGACTCGAACCCGGAACCTAGGGATTAAAAGTCCCTTGCTCTACCAGTTGAGCTACGCCCCCGTGGGCTCAAACGTGGGACCAGGGCGGCCCAAACTCAAGGATCGCGGGCGGCCGGAGCTCAGAAGATGGTGTAGATGAACGGGGCCAGCGCGGAGCCCTGGGCCAGCGTCAGCAGCGTGCCGACCAGCAGCATCACCAGGATGATCGGCAGCAGCCACCAGCGCTTGCCCACCCGAAGAAACGCCCATAGTTCGCGGAACAGCGTATTCTGTGGCATCGTGCCTCCTGAATCAGAACTGATGGCGAAGGTTGGACTGCCGCGCGCCCTTCGCCCGATCCACCCAAAATGAACCGGCCTGGCGCCGGCGGACCAGCGGCCGGTGCCCCACCGCCCTGAGCACGAGGCCGGTCGGCAGGAACGCAAGCACGAAGATGAGCGTCATGAAGATCGGCGTTGTGACCCGGCTCAAGCGCTCGGCGAACCGCATCCACGCCGCCTGGATCGGTCCCAGGCGGGTCGGGATCAGGAGGCCGGCGGCGATCAAGAGCGCCCCGACCCCGCCGGCGGCATAGGCCGGCCAGCGGCGTCCCCGCCAGAGCAAGATGGCGCCCAGCACGGCGAAGGCGCCACCGACTACCAAGCCGAAGCGCCGACCCTCCGACGCGGTCAGTCGAGCTTGAACTCGTCCTGCCATTTCGCGGCATCCTCCCATGCGGGCTGGTCCGCCTTGTCCAACAAGAATGGCCAGAGCACCAGATAGTCGAGGTGGGTGCGGCGGAAACACCGGTAGGCGTCTTCCGGCGTGCACACGATCGGCTCGCCTCGCACGTTGAACGAGGTGTTGACCAGCAGCCCGCAGCCGGTGACCCGCTCGAATTCGGCGATGAGGTCGTAGTAGTTCGGGCTGGTGTCTCGGCTCACGGTTTGAATCCGCGCGGAGTAGTCGATGTGGGTAACCGCGGGGATGTCGGACCGGGGGACGTTGAGCTGGTCGATGCCCCAGAGATTTCGCTGTGCTTCCGTCATGGCAATCCGCCGGTCCACCCGCACCGGCGCGACGAGCAGCATGTACGGCGAGTCGCAGTCCAGCTCGAAGTAATCGCTCACGCGCTCGCGCAGGACGCTCGGCGCGAAGGGCCGGAATCCTTCCCGGAACTTGATCTTGATGTTCATCTGCGCCTGCATCCGCGGGCTCCGGGGGTCGCCGAGGATGCTGCGCGCGCCCAAGGCCCGCGGGCCGAACTCCATCCGGCCATCGAACCAGCCAACCACTTTCTCCGAGGCCAGCAGCTCGGCAGTACGACGGAGGAGCGTGTCGCGGTCGAGCCGCTGGTAGCGCGCCCCGACCGACCGGAGGTACTGCTCGATCGCCTCGGGGCCGAAGCTCGGCCCGAGATACGCGCCCTGCATGGCGTCGCGACCGGCGACGACGGTCCGCGGCTGGCCCTGCGCGCGGTGCCACGCGAGCTGCGCGATGCCGAGTGCGCCACCGGCATCGCCCGCCGCGGGCTGGATCCAGAGTCGCTTGAACGGCCCCTCCCTGAGCAGCCGGCCATTGCCCACGCAATTGAGCGCGACGCCGCCGGCGAGGCACAGATTCTCCATCCCGGTCTCCCGATGCGCGGTGCGCGCCATCCGGAGCATGACCTCCTCGCATACCACCTGAACCGAGCGCGCGAGGTCCATCTCCTTTTGCGTGAGCTTGGTCTCGGGTTCCCGCGGTGGCCCGCCGAACAGCTCGTCGAACGCGCCGTTCGTCATGGTCAGGCCGGTCAGATAGTTGAAGTACTTCTGGTTCAGCGTGAAGGAGCCGTCGTCGCGGAGATCGACCAGCTCGCGGTAGATCGTGTCCACGTACTTGGGCTCGCCGTAGGGCGCCAGCCCCATGACCTTGTACTCGCCGGAATTGACCTTGAAGCCGGTGTAATAGGTGAAGGCGGAATAGAGCAGGCCCAGAGAGTCGGGCCAGCGGAGCTCCTTCAAGATCTCGATCTGGTTCCCTCGGCCCGCGCCGATGGACGCCGTCGCCCATTCGCCCACGCCGTCCATGGTGAGGATCGCGGCCGATTCGAACGGAGAGGGGTAGAACGCGCTGGCGGCGTGCGACTCGTGATGCTCGGCATACAGGATGTCGCCGTCGTAGTCCAGCGCGGTGCGAAGGTCGCGGTCGGTGTAGAGCTTCTCCTTGATCCAGAGCGGGCCGGCTTTGAGAAAGGACGGCAGCCCGCGAGGGGCCGTGCCGAGGTAGGTCTCGAGGATGCGCTCGAACTTGAGTAGGGGCTTGTCGTAGAACCCGACGCACGCCAAGTCGCCCGCGGTGATGCCTCCGGCGTCCAGACAATATGCGACCGACCGCGCGGGGAACGACGCATCGCCTTTCTTCCGGGTGAACCGCTCTTCCTGCGCGGCCGCCACCACGGCTCCGTCTCGCAGGAGGCACGCGGCGCTGTCGTGGTAGTAGGCGGAGATGCCGAGAATATGCGTCGGGGCCATGATGGCAGGATACGGCAAGGATCGGGCCTTGACCGGTGACGCTCGCTCGGGGACGAGAACGGGGTTAATCTATCCACACGCCCCGCTCGGAACGAGCCGAAAGACCTCGGGTAGGGTGCCTTATGGTCCGATGCTTAGCGTTGGCGCTGGTGTTGGCAGTAATCCCCCAGACCGCTTCGGCGCAGACCTCACGTCCTCCCGACGATCGGTGGCAGTTGACGCTGGCCGACGGCAGCTACTTGTGGGACGTACGCCTCGTCAAGCTCGAGGGCGATTCGATCCACGCCCGCGGGGGAGACTCCCTGGCCGTCGTGTGGGTGGGACAGGTCAACGAGATGCGGCTGATCAGGAAGTCAGAGATGCAGTTGGGCACCCCGGGTGGCGCGATGGCCGCGCTGACCGGGGCGGACGACGAGGTCTACGATCTCACGCCGCTCGAGTTCGCCGAGCGGCTCCGCGCAGTGCAGAAGATCTTCCTCCACCACCCGCCCGCGGACCGCTAGCCGCGATACGGCCGAGCGCGTCGGCCACCCAACGTCGCACCCGGGGCCGCGGGTCGTGCCGGTGGCGTTCGAGCGCCGCCTTCGCCGCGGCGTTGCCCTGCACCGCCATCGCGCCCAGCGCAAGCGCCACCATTCGCTGATCACCCAGCTGGGCCTCGGCCGCCAGGACCACTGCCGAGTCGGCCGACTCGACCGCTGCCGCCAGCGCCGCCGCCTGAATCACGTCGCGATAGGATGGCGTTTTGAGTCCTTCGAGCACGAGTTCGCGGGCCGCAGCGGGGTCGAGACCGGCCGCTGTCGAGAGCGCGGCGGCCCGAACCGCGTAGCTCGAGTCGCGGACGAAGGTCTCACGCGCCAAGGCGAGGGCGCGCGGGTCGGCATGACCACTCAAGGCGTCCGCCGCGGCCTCGCGCACCCGGGCCGACGTATCCGCGAGCGCCGATTCGAGAGCCGGCAGCGCGAGAGCGGCCGGGAACTGGGCCAGCGCCGCTGCCGCTGCGGCGCGAAGCCGAACCTGGTTGGCCGTCCTCGTGACGTCCACGAGGGCCGCGCCGGCGGCCGGATCGGCCGCGCGGCCGGCGAGCCGTTGCAGGGCCCAGACGCGGCTCCAAAGGTCGGCGTCGCTCGCGAGTTGCGTAGCGAGCCAACTGGTCGGTTGCTCGAAGTCGAGCGTCTTAAGCATCCGATTGCCGTCATCGAACACGACCATCGTGGGCGCGCTGCGCACGCCCGGCACGACGATCGTTTGCATCCGCCGGTCGATCTGCGCCTGATGGGTCACGTCGCCCGACGCCGTGCCCACCCGCAGGGCCACCCGGCCCCTGAACACGGCCGGCACGGTGAACCGCAGGCGAGTGCTGTCGGGCTGAAGGGTGTCAGCCTGGATTTGCGCCACCGCGAGCGCGAGGGTAGCGGCCGCCGAATCCCATGTCGCGTGGACCGTGAACTCGGGATGTCCCGCCTGATATACCCATTGATCGAAGAACCAGCGCAGATCCGCTCCGGTAGCGTCCGCGACGGCGCGTCGGAGATCATCGCTCGCGGCATTCGCGAACGCATGCCGGGTGAGGAATCGGTGAACGGAGGCGCGGAAGCGCTCGGGCCCCAGCTCGCGCTCGAGCATTCGCAGCACCAGTGATCCCTTGGGATAGATGTTGTTGGATCCCAGCGACGCGAGCGGCATACGCCGGCGGCGATCGACCGACAGGTACAGGTCGTAGTCGTCGAGGTAGTAGTCCTCCGCGACCGGGCCACCCGCCCGTTCAGCCCAGTACTGGCCGCCCATGTACTGAGCGAATCCCTCGTTGAGCCAGTTGTGGGCCCAGTTCGTCGGCGTGACGTAATTGCCGAACCACTGGTGGGCTGCTTCGTGGGGAATCAGGACGTGCCGGTACCACGGCTGATCGGCTTCTGCGCGCGCGTCAGGCAGCCAGTCGGCCAGCGTGGTGGCGTTCACGTTCTCCATCCCGCCGAAGTAGTCGGCGATGGTGGTTTGCGCGTACTTGGGCCAGGGGTACGGAACGCCGGTGAGCCTCTCGAAGACATCGAGAATGTCTGGGGTGAAGCCGAACAGCGACCGCGCCATCGCGGTGTCGGCGGCGTAGACGTAGTAGTCTACCGGCAGATCGCGCCACTGGTCGCGCAGCCGTACCACCGGGGCAGCGACCAGCGACAGCAGATACATCGACGCGGGCTGCTCCTGCGACCAATGAACCGTGCGCAGCGCCCCGTGCCGCCGGTCGCTCACCAATTTTCCGTTGGACACGACCGTCAAGGCTGCCGGGACCGTCGCGATCACATCCCAGGTCGCCTTGTCGTGCGGCGCGATCTGGGTGGGGATCCAGTTCAGATTTCCATCGGTACCGCCGCCGCTGTAGACCTGTGGTCCGTGCGCCTGGCCCGTTTCGTCCTGGACGAAGAAAAGTCCGCGGTTGGCCCGCACCCGCCCGCGATACGCCACGGTGAACCGCAGCGTGTCACCCGGTCCGGCAGGATTGGCCAGGTGTACGACCAGCGAATCAGCGGCGTGATCGGCGCGGAGCCGCCCGCCGGCGGGCCGAGTCACACGTCGCACCACCAAGAGCCGCCCCATGTCCAGCACTACCTGCGCGAGCCGCTCTCGCGCGACGACGGTGGTGGTCACGCGGCCGTCGAACGCCAGCGAGTCCCAGTCGAATCCACCCACCTCGACCCGTTGGTGGACGAGATCGTAGCTCCGCCGGTGAGTGTAATAGTCCCCGCCGACGAGCTCAGCGTTGCTCTGGGCGGCCACCGCCCGCGCGGCGAGCCACCCGACCGCGACCATCGCGAGACGTCTCATCATCGGAACAATAGAACCCGCGCGGGTCGGACGCGCTTCGGCCGCGACCGGGTCAGAACGGAAGCGGAATCTGCGCGACGGGAGCGAATGATTGCCGGTGATGGCGGGTGGGCCCGAGTTTGAGAAGTCCGTCGTGATGGGCGTCGGTACAATACCCGACGTTGGTATCCCACCCGTAGCCCGGGTGGCGGCGGGCCAGACGGTGCATGAGATCGTCCCGAACGATTTTCGCCACGATCCCCGCGGCCGCTACGGATGCGCAGTGCGCATCCCCGTCGACCAGCGCTTCGTGCTCGACCCCAAGCTCCGGGAACGGCAACCCGTCCACGAGGATGAACACCGGGCCCACGCGGTCCAGGACCCGCTCGAGCGCGCGGCGCATGGCCAGCGCGGTCGCCTTCCGGATGTTGAGCCGATCGATCTCGATGACCGAGGCGGCGCCGATCCCGATCGCCGTGGCGCGGGCGCGGATCCGCACACCCAGCTTTTCCCGCCTCGCCGGCGGAATGAGCTTGCTGTCGCGGAGGCCGCGGAGCGTGCCGCGCGGGCATCCCGCCGGAAAGACGACGGCCGCGGCCACCACTGGACCAGCCAGGGGACCGCGGCCGACTTCATCGACGCCGACCAGGAGACGCCCTTCAGCCCAGGC